>DASTFB010000132.1 GCA_035709005.1 Candidatus Methylomirabilota bacterium
AGGCGTGCGGCCGGGGGAATAGCTCCCACTGCCTCCACACGCCGGCGAAGGTGCGGCGGTGCACGAGGCAGGGACCGAAGCGGTCGAGCGCGGCCAGGTGCGCGGCTGTCGGATAGCCCTTGTGAACGGCGAATCCGTAGCCGGGGAACTGCTTGTCGAGGTCTACCATGAGCCGGTCGCGAGTCACTTTGGCGACGATGGAGGCCGCGGCCACGCTGGCGCAACGGGCGTCGGCGTCCACCAGGTTGCGCTGGGGACAGGGCAGGCCGGGCAGGGCGACGAAGTCGGTGAGGACGAAGTCGGGGGCGACGGCCAGCTCCTTGACGGCCTGGACCATGGCCAGACGCGTCGCCTCGAGGATGTTCACTCTATCGATCGTCACGTGGTCGACGATGCCCACCCCCACGGCGAGGGCGCGCTCGTGGATCACCGCGAACAACTCCTCACGCTGCTCGGGCCGGAGGAGTTTGGAATCGGCGAGCCGGCGAATTCGCCGATCCGGTGCGATGATGACGGCGGCCGCCACGACGGGCCCGGCCAGCGGCGCGCGGCCCGCTTCGTCGACGCCGGCCACCCGCAACGCTCCGTCCCGCCAGGCCTGGCCCTCGTAGCGATACGGCGCCGTCGGGGGCGGCGTCACGGGCGTGGGTTATGGCTCGGTGGTGGTGGGAATCTGGACGACGCGCTTCTCGCGCAGGCGGGCCGCCTTGCCGGCGAGCTGCCGCAGGTAGTAAAGCTTGGAGCGACGCACGCGCCCGCGGCGCACCGGCTCGACCCGCTCGATGCGCGGCGAGTGCAAGGGAAACGTCCGCTCCACCCCGACGCCGTAGGAAATGCGACGGACGGTGAACGAGGCCTTCGCCCCTTCGCCGCGCTTGCGGATGACCACGCCCTCGAAGACCTGGGTCCGCTCCTTCTCGCCCTCCACGACCCTGACGTGCACGCGCACGGTGTCGCCAGGCTCGAAGCCGTCGCGTTCCTTTTTGATCTGCCCTGCCTCCACCAGCCCAATGGCATCCATGACCGTCTTCCCTTCTCCTTACTCCGGCTTCTCACCGCGCCGAAACGCGTCCAGCAATCGGCGGTCCTCGGCATCGAGCGTCGCCCGCTCCAGCAACTCGGGCCGGCAGCGCCACGTCCGGTAGAGTGCCTGCGTTCGCCGCCATCGCGCGATGCGCGCGTGGTCGCCCGAGAGCAGCACCGGCGGCACCCGGGCCCCGCGGAACTCTTCGGGCCGCGTGTACTGTGGCGGCTCCAGCAGCGCGCCGGCGAACGACTCGCGCTCGGCTGCCGCCTCGCCTCCCAGGACGCCGGGCAGGAGCCGGATGACGGCATCCGCCACCACCAGCGCAGGAATCTCGCCCCCCGTCAGCACGTAATCACCGATCGAGACGGCGTCGTCGGCCAGCCGGTCGCTGACGCGCTCGTCCACCCCCTCGTAACGCCCGGCCAGGAGGATCACGTGCCTCACCTCGGACAGCTCCCAGGCCATCTGCTGTGTGAACAACCGGCCGCGCGGATCCATCAGGATCACCCGGGCCGTCGGGGTCCGGAGCGCCTCGACGGCGGAGAAGAGGGGCTCGGGCTTGAGCACCATCCCCCCGCCCCCGCCGAACGGAGCGTCGTCGGTCTGCCGGTGCTTGCCCTCCGCGTAGTCTCGGAGATTCACCACCTGAATGTCAACGAGTCCGCGCTGCCGGGCCCGCCCGATCATCGACTGGCTCAGGACCGGCTCGACCATGTCGGGGAAGAGGGTGACGATGTCGATCCGCATGACCCCGCCTCAGAGGTCCAGGAGCCCGTCGGGGGGCCGGATCAGCACCCGCCGGGCAGCCAGGTCGACATCGATCACGATCTCCGGGACCGCCGGAATCAGGTGTTCCCGTCCGCCGTCGTCCACGACCCAGAGGTCGTGCCCCGGCGACTGTTCGACGCGCGCCATGCGCCCCACCTCCTGACCGTCCTCGGTGAGAACCTGGCAGCCCTCGAGCTGCCAGGGGTAGAGGCGGCCGGGACCGGGGGGCCGCGCCTGGGACACCGGAACGGCGATCAGCCGACCGGCGAGCGTGCGGACCGCCTCGGGCGAGTGGTAGCCCGACAGCGAGAGCAGCACGACGTTTCCCTGGCGCCGAGAGGCGGTGATGCGGCAGGGCTGCCGCTCATCGCGGGTGGGCTCCCAGACGACGCAGTCGGTGACGTTCTCGAACCGTCGGGGATCGTCCGTCAGCGGGACGACCCGGATCTCCCCGCGCAGGCCATGCGGCCGCACGATCTCACCTATCGCCACCAACCGATCCATATGGACGGCAGCCGCCGGGCTCGGACGCGGCTAGGCCTCCTTGACTCGCTGCATCAAGCGCTTCACCGTGTTCGACGGCTGGGCGCCCTTGGAGATCCACGCCTGGGCCTTGGCCCGGTCGATCCGCACCGTCGGCGGGTCTGACAGCGGGTTGTAGTGTCCGATGACCTCGATGAACCGCCCGTCGCGCGGCGAGCGCGCGTCGGCCACGACGACCCGGTATGTCGGCCGTCTGGTGGTGCCCGTCCGTCTCAGTCTGATGGAAACCGCCACCTCGTCACCCCCTCAATGTGGGAAAGCCCGGAAGCTTCATGCGGGGCATCTTTCCTTCCAGCCCCTTGAGCTGCTTCATCATCCGGCGCAGCTCCGCGAACTGCTTGAGCAGCCGATTCACATCCTGCACGCTCGTCCCGCTGCCGCGGGCGATCCGGTGCCGGCGGCTGCCGTTGATGATCTCGGGATGTCGCCGCTCGGCCGGCGTCATCGATCCGATGATGGCGTCGAAGCGTCGGAGGTCGTTCTGTTCGGCATCGAGCCCCTGGGGCGCGCCGCGCAGCAGCTTCTTGCCGAAGGGCAGCATCCCCAGGATCTGGTCGAGCGAGCCGAGCTGGCGGACCTGCGTGAGCTGCTGGCGGAAGTCCTCCAGCGTGAAGGTGTCCTCGCGCAGCCGGCGGACCAGCGCCTCGGCGGTTTTCTGGTCGACCGCCTCCTGCGCCTTTTCCACCAGAGACAGCACGTCGCCCATGCCCAGAATGCGGGAGGCCACCCGGTCGGGATGGAACGGCTCCAGGGCGTCGGTTTTTTCCCCGACGCCGACGAAGGCGATCGGCCGGCCGATCACGTGGCGCACACTGAGGGCGGCGCCGCCCCGCGAGTCGCCGTCCATCTTGGTCAGCACCACGGCGTCGATGCCCACCGCCTGATTGAACCGGTCGGCCACCGTCACCGCGTCCTGCCCGGTCATGGCGTCCACCACCAGCAGGACGTGATGAGGCTTGATCGCGGCCCGGATCCCTCGCAGCTCGTCCAGCATCGGCTCGTCGATGTGCAACCGGCCGGCGGTATCCAGGATGAGCGGGGTGAGTCCGCGGGCGGCCGCCTCGTCACGCGCCGCCGTGCAGATCTCCAGCGGAGACTGTCCGGTCTCGCCGACGACGGGCACGCCGAGCTGCTGACCGAGCGTACGAAGCTGCTCGATGGCCGCCGGACGGTAGATGTCGGCGGCGGCCAGCAGGGGGTGTTGCCCCTGCCTGGTATAGAGACGCGCCAGCTTGCCCGCCGTCGTGGTCTTGCCCGAACCCTGCAGGCCCAGCAGCATAATGATCGTGGGCGGGTGGGGCGCGGAGGCCAGACGGTGGTCGCTGCCACCCAGGAGCTCGACCAGTTCCTCGTGGACGACCTTCACCACCTGCTGCGCGGGCGTCAGCGACGTCAGAACGTCCTGGCCGACTGCCCGGGACTTCACGCGCTCGATGAAGCCGCGCACCACTTTGAAGTTGACGTCGGCCTCGAGCAGGGCCAGGCGCACTTCGCGGAGGGCTTCCTGGATGTTGTCTTCGGTCAGGCGGCCGCGGCCCCCGAGACCTTCCAGGACGCGTTGCAGTCGCGAGCTCAGGGAGTCGAACATGGGAACACTACACTCTACGTAACCCTGCCGGGTATTTCAACTAGACGGCGCCGGCCGCGCTCCGCATGGCCTTGATGACCTCCGCCGGATGGGGCGAGCCGAAGATGGCGGAGCCCGCGACGAGGATGCTCGCTCCGTGCATGGCCAGAGGCCCGGCATGCTCGACTTTCACGCCGCCGTCCACCGACACCTCGGCCGGGCGGGCTCCCAGCAGCGTGCGGACATGGCGGATCTTCGGGTAGATGGTCGGGATGAAGCTCTGGCCGCCGAACCCCGGGTTCACCGACATGACGAGGACCAGGGCCAGGTCGTCGAGCACGTACTCGATCGCCGTGGCCGGCGTCGCCGGGTTGAGCGCCACACCGGGCTGAGCGCCCAGCTCGCGGATCTGGGTCAGGGTCCGCTGCAGGTGAACCGTGGCCTCGGCGTGCACCGTGACCATGTCCGCTCCGGCGCGGACGAAGTCCGCGAGGTAACGCTCGGGCTCGACGATCATCAGGTGGACGTCCAGGGGCAGCCGCGTGCGCTTACGGATGGCTTCCACCACGACCGGCCCCACGGTGAGGTTCGGGACGAACCGTCCGTCCATCACGTCGACGTGGAGCTGATCGGCCCCGCCCGCCTCGACGCGCGCGATGTCGTCGGCGAGAGCGGCGAAGTCCGCCGACAGGATCGAGGGCGCGATCTTCATCGCTTCACACTATACGGCGGAACCTCACCGCCGTGAACCCGTCGGTGCCGTAGCGGTGAGGCAGGCACCGCAGCGTGCCGTCGGCCAGCGGGATGGGGAAGGCGGTCGGCGGATCGGGCCGAAAGTCGGGCCGCGCGCTCAGCCAGGCCCTCGTCACGTCGTCGTTCTCTTCCGGCTCCAGCGAGCAGGTGGCGTAGACCAACCGCCCGCCGGGGCGGACCATCGTCGCCGCCGCGGCCAGGATGGCCCGCTGACGAGCGGCGGCGGCGCCGATGTCGGAGGGCCGGCGCCGCCACTTGACCTCGGGGTTGCGCCGCAGCACCCCCAGGCTCGAGCAAGGGGCATCGACCAGCACCGCATCGCAGCGATCGACGAACGCGGGCGCCAGCGCCTCCGCGGTGCCGGCGAGCGCCTCCACGATCGTCACGCCCAGGCGAGCGGCCGCGTCGGCCACCAGACCCAGTCGGCGCGGCTGGGGGTCGAACGCGAGGATCCGGCCACGGTTGTCCATCAGCTGCGCGAGCTGGGTTGTCTTGGTGCCCGGGGCCGCGCACACGTCGGCGACGGTCTGCCCCGCGACAGGCTCGAGAAGGTGCGTCACCAGCATGGAGCCTTCGTCCTGGATGGCGAAGAGCCCTTCCGTGAAGGACCGCCAGCCTGCGGGCGAGCCTGCGTGGTCGACGATCACCCCCTGCGGTGCCAACGCGGTGAGCCGGGTGTGCACCCCTTCCTCGCGGCCCAGCCGTTCGGCCAGGCGCTCGCGCGGAAGCCGCAGCGTGTTGGCCCGCAAGGTGAGGGGCGGGCGCTCGTTCATCGACCGCATCAGGTCTTCGGCCTCGGCGCCATAGCGCTCCACCCAGCGCGCCGTCAGCCAGGTGGGAAAGGAGCAGCGGATGGCCAGCGCCTCGACGGGATCAGCCGGCAGGCGCGGCTCCCGCTCCCGCGCCCCGCGACGGGCGAAAGATCGCATCACGGCGTTCACGAAGGCGTCCACGCCAGGCTTGGCGTGACGGGCCAGGCTCACCGCGTCGTTGACGGCGGCGAACGCGGGTACGCGCTCCAGGAACGCGATCTGGTAGGCCGTCACGCGCAGCAGGACCAGCGGCAAGGGGTCGAGTGCCTCGAGCGGCCGCTTGCTGTGAGGAGCCAGGATCCAGTCCAGGTACCGTTGCCAGCGCAGGGTGCCGTAGACCAGCTCGGTGGCGAGCGCGCGGTCGCGCGCCGTGAGCCGTCGACGATCGAGCTCGCCGTCCAGGGCGAGATCGGCGAAGGCCTCGTCGGCAGTGACCCGCTCGAGCACCCGCGTGGCCACCACGCGGGCGGGGGACGGGCGGCTCACGCCTGAACGGATGCCGGACCGAGCAGGCGGGCCCCCGCGGACAGCCGGGCCCCTCGCAGGTACTCGGTCCAGGACATCGGGCGCTTGTTGTCCGCCTGCACCTCGACGGGCAGGAAGCCACCCGCCCCGGTGGCCGCCACGAGCTGTCCCTCGTGTTCATAGAGGGTGCCCGGGGGGACGGGGGCTTCAGCCCGGACCGCTCGCGCTCGCCTGATCGACAGGCGCCCGGCCGGGCCGACCGTGTGGGCCCCCGGCCATGGATTGCAGCCTCGCACGACGTTGACGAGCTCCTCGGCGGGGCGATTCCAGTCGAGGTGGCCGTCGCTCTTCCTGAGTCGAGGCGCCATCGTGGCGTCCTCGTCCCGCTGGGGGATCGGGGTCAGCGTGGCCAGCCGGGCCAGCGTGTCGATCAGCAGCTCGGCTCCCAGCACGGCGAGCCGGGCGCCCAGCTCACCCGCGGTCTCGTCGGCCCCGATCGGTAGGGGACCCGACTGCTGGAGGATGGGTCCGGTATCCATCCCCTCGTCCATCAAGAACGTGGTGATCCCGGTCGCGGTCTCCCCGCGCATGATGGCCCACGCGATGGGGGCCGCGCCACGGTACCGGGGAAGCAACGACGCGTGGACGTTGATGGAGCCGCGAAGGGGCACGTCCAGCACGGCCCTCGGTAGGATCTGGCCGAACGCGACGACGACGGCGGTGTCGGGAGTGAAGGCAGCAAGCCGCTCGGGCCAGCCGGGGTCGCGAAGCCGCGCGGGCTGGACCACCGGCACTCCGGCGGCGGCGGCCCGGACCTTCACCGGCGGCGGTGTTGGCCGCTGACCCCGGTGGGCGGGCCGATCGGGCTGGGTGACCACGGCCACGACCTCGTGGCGATGGAGCAGGGCCTCCAGCGTGGGAAGGGCGAACTCCGGCGTCCCGTAGAACAGCACCCTCATCAGCGTCGACCCCGACGACGGTCAGAGGGCGAAGGCGTTGTGACGGCTTCCCTCGGCGAGACCTTCTTTCTTGATCTTCCGCTTGATCCGGTCGCGGGTCATGGGATCGAGACGATCGATGAAGAGGACGCCGTCGAGGTGATCGATCTCGTGCTGGAACACGCGAGCGAGCAGCTCGCGGCCCTCGAGCATCACCGGCGCCCCGTCGAGATCGCGAGCCTCCACACGCACCCGGACTGCGCGGCTCACCGGCGCGAAGATGCCGGGGATCGACAGACAGCCCTCCTCGGCGGTTCGCTCGCCGTCGAGGTCGACGATGACCGGGTTCACCAGCGCCCGCACCTGACGGGACGCGTCGTCGGCGATGACGATGAGACGAAGCGAGACCCCGACCTGTGGCGCGGCCAGACCGATCCCCACCTCGTCGTACATGGTCTCGACCATGTCGTCGACCAGTTTCCGGATCTCGGGAGTGATCTCGCCGACCTCGCTGGCGCGACGCCGCAGCGCCGGATCACCGTACTTCCGTACCCTCAAGACGGCCATTCGACCGGATCCACCTCGACATCTATGATACCGCGGCCGCGCGAGCCCCGCGCCGCGCGCACCTGTCGCAGCGCCGTCGCCAGCTGACGCGGAAGATCGGGTCCGCCCTTGACCACCAGCCGGCGCGCCCGATTGCGTCGGTCGCTGGTTGCCGGGTAGAGGATGAGTCCCGGCCCGCCGGCCAGCGCGGTCCCCATCGTCTGGATGGCTTGCTCAGCGGCCGCCGATCCCAGCCCGCTCATCGTGATGATGGCCAGCCGGCGAAACGGGGGATACCCGAGCTCGGCGCGGAAGCGGAGCTCGGGCGTGTAGAACAGGTTCAGATCCTGCCTGGCCACCGCCTGGAGCGCGTAGTGCTCGGGGTTCTGGGACTGGATGATCAGCGCGCCGTCGGCGCGCACCCGCTCCGCCGCCGCCCACAGCATGCCGAGGCTCCGTTCGGCGGCGCGAAAATCGGGGATGCCGAGCATCTGGTCGGGTGACACGAACCCGGCGAGGCCGAGCGAGGCGGGGCCGAACAGGCGCAGAGCTCCCCGGGTGCCGATGACGATGTCGGCCGCGGAGGCGGCTTCGCGTTGCGCCTCGCCGCGTCGGCCGCGGCCCGCCTCGGGGTCGTAACGGGCGATTCGAGCCCGGCTGAAGCGCCGGCGCACGGCGTGCTCCACGCGTTCCGCCCCCCAACCGAACGGCGCTAGCCGGCGCCCACGGCACGTCGGGCATGCCTCGGGCAGCGAGGCCTGGGCGCCGCAGAGCCGGCAAGCGAGGGTTCGGCCGGCCGGCGAGTAGGCCAGCGCGATCGCGCACGTCTCGCACTTGAGAATCGCCCCGCACTCGTCGCAGCCCAGCATGGAAGTGAGCCGGCTGATGCCCAGGAAGACCCGGCGCCCGGCGGCCAGCGCTTCCCTGATGGCCCGGCTCAACGCAGGCGTGAGCGCTTCCCGTCGGGCGATGCCCCGGGTGTCGGCGATGGTCACGAGCGGCCAGGGGCCGGGCGGTGAACCATCCACCCGAGCCTGTCCCGCGCTGGCCCGCCACCACATCTCGACGCTGGGCGTGGCGGCCGTGAGGACTCCCTGCAACCTCTGGCGCGCCGCCCGCTCCAGCGCGGCGTCGCGCGTGTGCATGCGGGGGTGCCCCGGTGGCTTGTGCCCGGCCTCGTGCTCGTCGATGACCACCAGCCGTGCGCCTGGCGGTAGGGGCGCCAGGAGCGCCCCGCGGGTGCCGACGACGAACGCCGCTGCTCCGCCGGCCGCCGCGGTCCACGCGGCGGCACGGTCGACATCCCCTGCGCTGGAGTCCAGGCGGACGGCGTGCCCCAGCTTGCCGAGCCGCTGCGCCCACCGCGCGGCGGCGTCGACGTCGGGCGTCAGCACGAGGGCCGGCGGGCCGGAGGCCAGGAACTCGAGGAGCCGCGCCTCGCGTCCCGACCCGACCAGCACGCGCGGCTTGCTCTCGCCCGGGGCGGTGTGCTCGCCGAGGCCGGAGTGCCGCGGTCGCAGGACCGGGGCTCCCGGCGTGGCCGGCGGCGGCAGCAGGGCCAGGCAGGTCGATCCGAAGCTGGCCAGGCTCTCCTCGGCGATCCAGCGGACCAGGTCCAGCTGCTCGCGGCCGATCAGCGGCTGCGGATCGACCGGCCGCAGCAGGGGCTTGAGGGAAGCGGCCGGGCCTTCCCGCAGCGCGACGATCACGCCCATGCGGGGGACGCCCTTGAGAGGGGCCAGCACCCGCTGGCCCGGCGCGACCGGGAAGTCCCCGGGTACGAGATACGAGAACGGATGGTCGAGCGGTGCGTCGAAGGCGACGTCGGCGATCACATCATCGCGAGCGCCGGCGGTCATACTCCCGTTTGGCGAGCTTCAGATCCTCCCAGGCCATGCGCTTGTACTCCTGGCCGGGGTTCCGGAGGAGGAACGCGGGATGGAAGGTGGGGATCAGCACTGCCGTCCCGAACGGGTGCGGCCGGCCGCGAAGCTTGCCGATGGCCTCGCGAGTGCGCAGTAAGGCCTGCGCGGCCACGCTGCCCAGGGCGATGACGACCTTGGGCTGCAGGGAGCCCAGCTGAGCGCTCAGCACAGGGGCGCAGGCGGCCAGCTCCTCCGGCTCCGGATTGCGGTTCCCCGGGGGGCGACACTTGACGGCATTCGTGATGAAGACTTCGTCGCGGGACAGCTGCACCGACTCCAGCATCCTGGTGAGGAGCTGCCCGGCGCGGCCCACGAAGGGCTTGCCCTGGACGTCCTCGTCCGCGCCGGGGCCTTCCCCGATCACGACGAGCTCGGCCCGGGGATGGCCGGCCCCGAAAACGATGGTCGTCCGCCCTTCGCAGAGCTTGCACCGACGGCACCCCTGGAGCGCCCGTTCCTGAGCCCGCAGCGCTTCGTCGGGAGACAGCAGATAATCGCCGGTCAGCGGCAGGTGTGTCATGCCCAGGTTCCGATGATGGCGAAGCGTCTCACTGACCACACCGAGCGCGTCGGCCAGCGTGGCCCGGGGATCCTCAAGCATCCCCGATTATCGCGGTACCCGGTCGGTGGTCCGCGTCGCCGCAGCCCGAAGCGTGAGCACGTGACTCAGGATGGCGTCGGCAACAGCCGTCTTCGGCATGCGGGGGAGCGCGCGCTCACCGCCCCAGCGGTCGATGAGGAGCACCTGGTTGTCCTCGGCATCGAACCCGATGCCGTGCTGGCTCACGTCGTTGGCGACCAACAGGTCGATGCCCTTGCTGGCGAGCTTCATCCGGGCGTTGGCCGCGACCTCGTGGGTCTCGGCGGCGAAGCCCACGATGAACGCGCCCGTGCGTCGCGCCACCACCTCGGCGAGGATGTCGGGATTCGGCTGCAGGTCGAGGCTGATCTCGTGCTTGCCCTTCATCTTTACCGGCTCGACGCGCTTGGCGCGGTAGTCGGCGACGGCCGCCGCCTTCACGACGATGGTGGCTCCCGTCAGGTGTTGCAGGACCGCCTCGCGCATGTCCTCGGCCGTCTGCACCGGCACGAAGACGACGCCGGCCGGCGGCGTGAGCGCGGTGGGCCCGGAGATCAGCGTGACCTGGGCGCCCCGCCGCCGCGCCGCGATCGCCAGCCCGTAGCCCATCTTGCCGGACGAACGGTTGGAGATGTAACGGACCGGATCGATGGGCTCCCGGGTGGGCCCGGCCGTCACCAGCACCCGATCGCCGGTGAGGTCGCGCTGAGGATGCAGCAGGCCCAGCAGAGCCTCGACGATGTGATCGATCTCGGGCAAACGGCCCTGGCCGCTCAGCCCGGAGGCCAGGTCGCCGGTGTCAGGATCGAGCACCGTGATGCCGCGCTCACGCAACCGGACGACGTTCGCCATCACCGCCGGATGGGTCCACATCGCCCCGTCCATGGCCGGGGCCATCAGCACCGGGCCCCGCGCGGCCAGCAGCAGCGTCGTGAGGAAATCGTCGGCGAGCCCCCCGGCGGCCTTGGCCAGGAGGTTCGCCGTGGCCGGCGCGACCACCAGCGCATCGGCGCGCTCGGCCAGCGCGATGTGCTCGACGGCCTCGCTGCTTTGCGGATCCAGCAGATCGACGAGGACGGGGCGCCCCGACAGCGTGCGAAAGGTCAGGGGCCCCACGAAGGCCCGGGCGTGCTCCGTCATGCAGACGGTGACGCGGGCGCCGAGCCGGGTCAGCTCCCGCAGCAGATAGACCGCCTTGTAGGCGGCGATCGAGCCACTCACCCCCAGGATCAGCTCTTTGCTCTGCAGCGCCATCACGCTTTGCTGTCGCTGTCGTCCTTCACGCGGTATTCGACCTTCGCCTGCGAGATCTCCTCCAGCGCCGTGCTGGTCGGCTTCCGATACTTCGTCTCGACGCGCGGGGGGGCGCCCCGGTTGATCTGCCGGGCGCGCTTGGCCGAGAGCACTACGAGCAGGTAACGGTTCGAGACCTTGTTCAACGCACTTTCCAGAGAGGGAAACGCCATCGTCAGCAATCCTCCGTGCGGGTGTCGATCACGTCGGGCAGTGTCAGGGTGAGTCGGAAGGTCCGCGAGCGCTCGGCCATGATGATGGCGGTGAGCTGCTCCACGGCGTCCTTCACGTCTCGGTTCACAATCAGATAGTCGTACTGTCGCCACATCCTGATCTCCTCGCGCGCGCGATCCAGCCGGCGGGTGATCTCGCCGGCCGCATCGGAGCGGCGCTCGCGCAGCCGCTGCTCGAGTTCGGCCATCGAGGGGGCCACGATGAACACCAGCACGGCCTCGGGATAGCGGCGGCGGAGCTGCGCCGCGCCCTGGGTGTCGATGTCGAGCAGGATGTCGCGTCCTTCACGCCACGCCGCTTCGAGAATCCTCGCCCGGGTGCCGTAGAGGTTGCCGTGCACGGTGGCCCACTCGGCGAACTCACCGCGGGCCCGCAGGTCCTGGAAGACGGCCTCGGTGACGAAATGGAAGTCCGTGCCCTCGATCTCGCCCGGTCGGGGCGCGCGGGTCGTGTACGACACCGAGTAGGCGAGATCGGGCAGCAGCCGGCGGGCCTCGCGGCACAGCGTCGTCTTGCCCGCCCCCGAGGGCGCCGATACGACAAACAGCGCGCCCCGGCGTCGAATCACCCGACGCACCGGCTATTCAAGGTTCTGCACCTGCTCGCGCATCTTCTCGAGGAGGCCTTTGGCGGCCAGGGCCGCCTGAGACAGCTCGAGGTCGTCGGCCTTGGCCGCCAGCGTGTTCACTTCCCGGTTCATCTCCTGCAGCAGGAAATCCAGGCCCCGCCCCGCTGGTCCGCCCTTGTCCAGCGTCAGTGCGAACTCGTCCACGTGGACGCGCAGGCGCGTGATCTCCTCTGTCACGTCGGTCTTCTGGGCCCACACGGCGACCTCGGTCAGGATTCGCGCCTCGTCCAGCGGGACGTCCCCCAGCAACGTCCGCAGCCGCTCGCGCAACCGCTCACCGCGGCGGGCCGCTGCCTGCGGCGCCCGCGTCGCCATCGTGGTCAGGCGGCCGCTCAACTCGGCGAGCAGCGCCCGTAGCTCGGCGGTCAGGGCGGTGCCCTCGGCCTCCCGTTTCACGACGAGCGCGTCCAGGGCCTCGGTGATGCCGCGAGCGAGCAGCGGCCCCAGGCGATCGGGATCGGCGGCGATGGCCTCGCGCGACTCCACGACGCCCGGGCGCTCGAGAAGCCAGCGGAGCAGTCCCTCGTCGCCGAGTCCGAGGCCGCCGGCCAGGGCCTGCGCCGCCTCGTAGTAGCGGCGGGCCAGCGCCGTGTTGATCCGGACGTCCTGAGCCGGCGCCCCGGTGGTTGGCGTAAGCTGCACCGTCACGTCGATGCGACCGCGTTCGAGCCGCGCCTGGACCAGTCGTCGGACCTCGAGCTCGAGCGTGGCCAGCGCGGCGGGTAGCCGGAGGGCGATATCGAGATGACGGTGGTTCACCGAACGCGCCTCGACGGTGATGAGGCTCGCGTCGTCGGCGATCTCGGCCCTGCCGAACCCGGTCATGCTTCGAATCACCGAGAGGCCTCCGGCACGGGGGGCAGAGCCGGGATCATTGGATGGATCATAGGCAAAATTTGCTAGTAGTGTCAACGTGTTGCGAATTGACACGCCGCGCGGAGGCGCCGTACACTCCGCCAGCCGGGGCCTTGAAGGCGGATTGCACGCGATGATGCGCATGGTCCGCGAGCGTCCGCGACGCCGCATGCGCACATGACCCGGATCGCAGTGGCCGCGCTCGTGGTCGTCCTCCTCCTGGCCGGCGCTACGGTCGCTCTGGCCCGCGTGCGCGGGAAATCGGGTTCGCGGGCTTCGATTCTCCTGTCCGTCGTCGCCCACTGGCTCGCCGCGTACGCCTTGTGGACGCTCGCCGGGGCCGTCGCCCTGCGCTGGGGCCTGCTCCACGCCTACGATTCGACGTGGTTCGGTGCGTTGGCCCTGGCCCTGGGCGCCTGGCAGTACCGCGCACGGCTACGGGCCGGTCCCGAGCCCGCGCTCGCGATCTTCGTCGCCGGGCAGCTCGCCTGGCTGCTCATCGTGGGAGCTCAGAACGGCCTGTTCACCCCGTGAACGGCGACTCCCTCATTTGCCCTACGGCGATGGCCTTGTCGCCGCCCCGGGCTTCAGTATTAGATGGGGAAGTGATTAGATGGGGAAGTGGCCGATTCGCGTGATGGCATCCGGCGTCTGGAGAGCACCCTCAGTCGGTGCATCCTGGGCAAGCCCGAGGTGGTCCGGCTGGCGGTGGTCGGGCTGCTGGCGCGGGGCCATGTCCTGATCGAGGACGCTCCCGGCGTCGGTAAGACGACGCTGGCGGCGGCGCTGGCCCGTTCGATCCGCGGTCGCTTTCAGCGTATTCAGTTCACCTCCGACATGCTGCCCTCCGACATCCTCGGTGTCAGCGTCTGGCAGCCGGACCGAGGACAGTTCGTGTTCAAGCCGGGCCCGGTGTTCGCCAACGTGGTGCTGGCCGACGAGATCAACCGCACGACACCGAAGACCCAGTCCAGCCTGCTCGAGGCCATGAACGAGTCGCAGGTTTCCATCGACCACGCCACGTACCCGCTCCCCCGGCCCTTCATGGTGCTGGCCACGCAGAATCCACACGAGTACGAAGGGACGTATCCGCTGCCCGAGTCTCAGCTCGATCGCTTCCTGCTCCGCATCCGCGTCGGTTACCCCGAGGCCGCCGACGAGAAGGCGATCCTGCGCGGCCAGGCGGCGCCGCCCGAAGTGGTCGAGCCGGTCCTGAGCGGGCCGGAGGTGGCCGTGCTGCAGGGCCAGACCGAGCAAGTGGGGATCGACGAATCGGTGCTCGATTATCTGATGGCCCTGGTGGCGGCGACTCGGGCCTCCACCCTGCTCGCCCTGGGCGTGAGCCCACGCGGCTCGCGGTCGTTGTTGCGGGCCGCCCAAGCCTCGGCGCTGGCTGACGGCCGGGACTACGTGGTGCCCGATGACGTCAAGCGCCTGGCCATCCCCGTGCTGGCCCACCGTGTGCTTCCCCGGGCCGGCGGGGTCGACGGCGACGCCGCCATCCGGAGCATCGCCGAGGAGGTCGCCGTCCCGCGGTGAGCCGGGCATTCTGGTGGCCGCCGCGCTTCCTCCGGCCGCACCGGACGATCCATCCCACTCGCGAGGGATGGTGGTGCCTCCTGGCGGCCATGGGCCTGGGCCTCACCGCCGTGAACAGCGGCAACAATCTCCTTTACCTCCTCGAGTCCATGCTGCTGGGACTCGTGATCGTGTCCGGGGTGCTGTCGGAGTGCTCGATGCGCCGCCTCCGCCTTTCTCCCGTGCTGCCGGAGGAGGTCTACGCCGGCCGGGCCGCCCTACTGGGTGCTCGCGTCGCGAACGCCAAGCGGCGTGTGCCGGCCCGCTCCATCGCGCTGCAGATCGTCGGCAGCGAGCGCACGGTCTCGGTGCCCCGGCTCGCCCCCGGCGCCGACCGGCTGGTGACCTGGGAGCACACCTTTGCCGGGCGCGGCCGCCAGCGCTTGCCCGGCGTACGGGTCACCACGCGCTTCCCGTTCGGCCTCTTCGTCAAGGCCGGTCCCATCGAGCTGGACGCCGAGGTGCTCGTGTTTCCCGCTGTCACCCCGGTCACGGGCGAGCGGCCCGATCCGGCTGCGAGCCACGGGGGATCGACGACGCGGCGGCGCGGCCGGGGCGCCGACCTCCACAACCTTCGCGAGTATCGCGATGGGGACGACCCGCGACTGATCCACTGGCGGGTGACCGCCAAGACGGGCATGACGATGGTGCGCGAGCTGGCGGCCGACACCACGCACGACGTGTGTCTGGTGCTGCGCGGTCGCGGCGACGATGCCGCGCGGCTTGAGCACGGACTCAGCCGGGCCGCGTCACTGGCCGTTCACTTCCTCAGGGGCGGTGCCGCCGTCGGTCTGGCCGGCCCCGGCGTCCTGGTGCCGACCGGGCGCGGACGTGAGCAGGGCCGGCGGATCCTGACCGCCCTGGCGCTGTACGCGCCACCATCGTCGCCGCCGGACACGGGGAACCTCGCGGGCCGTGAGACCCGGCCACCGGGACGTGTGGTCCCGGTGGAGTTGGACTGAGCGTGTCCGCTGAGCAGGCGCTCCGGCTCACCGCGTTCCTGGTGGTGGCCTTGGGCATCATGGCCCTCGGCGTCGCCGACCTCATCGGCCCGGTGGGAATCGCGCTGGCCGGCCTCACCCTCGTCGGCGGGAGCTGGCTGCGGGCGCGCATCGGTCGGTCCGGGTCGGTGGACTCGCTGCTCACCGCCGCCGTTGCCGCGTTCGCCGTGATGGATGTGCTCTACCTGGCCGGGCGGGTGTTCGACGCGCTGGTGCGGTTCCTGGTGCTCCTCGTCCTGCTGCGGCTGCTCACGGCCCGGACGTCTCGCGAGCACCGCGATGCCGCGCTGCTGGCGTTCTTCATGCCGGTCGCCTCGGCGGCGGTGTCTCTCGGCGTCTGGTTCTCACTCGTCTTCGTGGGCTTCCTGGTGGCCGGCACGATGTTGCTGGTCCTTGGCCACGAGCTGGCCGAGGCCGAGCGAAGCGGCGGCCCGGGAGTCGCGCGGGCGCTGCCCGCCGGCCGCGGCATGCTCACCCTCGGCCTCACGGCGGCGACGGCGTCGTTGCTGGTGACGCTTGGGTTGTTCTTCGTCATCCCGCGCATCGGCGAGGCGACGCTGGCGTTGACCGCGCCCAGCCGTCGGATGATCGTCGGATTCAGCGACCGGGTTGAGCTGGGGGCCATCGGCGAGCTCGAGGCGGACAGCAGCGTGGCCATGCGAATCCGCGTGGGCGACGCCGAGATGCCTCCGTATCTCCTGAGTGAGCTCCGGTGGCGGGGCGTAGCCCTCGACTACTTCGACGGCCACGCCTGGACCCTCTCGCGGCGACGGCGAGCGCCGCTGGGGCGACGACCGGCCGGTGAGGTCGAGCCGGGCGGGATTCCTGGCCGCGGACACCTCCTGACCCAGGAGGTCTTTCTCGAACCGATCGGCACCGACACCTTGTTCGCCGTCCCCAGGGCCATGCGGGTGCGCGCGCCGGCGGGGGTCGTTCTCGTCGACGACATGGGCGCGCTGTCCCTGCCGCACGCCGCCAGCCGCCTGGAATACACGGTGGAGTCGGTCGTGGGCGGGCGGGTGCTCGAACGACTCGGCTCGGCCGCGCAAGGCCGGTTCCTGCAGCTCCCGCCCGTGGCCCCGCGGATCACCGCCCTGGCCCGCGAGATCACCCGGGGCAGCACGGGGCCGGCGGCTGCGGCTCGCGCTCTGACGGAATACCTCCGCCGGGATTTCAAGTACACGCTTACTCTGGAACGCACGACCACGCTGGAGCCGCTCGAGGATTTCCTCTTCGCCCGTCGGGCCGGGAACTGCGAGTATTTCGCCTCCGCGCTGGCGGTCATGCTGCGCTCGATCGGCATTCCGGCCCGGGTGGTGACCGGGTTCCAGCGCGGTGAGTGGAATCCCTACGGCGAGTATTTCCTGGTTCGCATGTCCGATGCCCACGCCTGGGTCGAGGCCTACGTCGCCGGCTCCGGCTGGCTGACCTTCGACCCCTCACCCCGCGACGAGCGCGTGACCGCGACGTGGGCCGGGGCCAGCCTCTTCCTGGACGCCCTCCGCCTGCGCTGGCAACGCTACATCGTGAACTGGAGCGGCCAGGACCAACTGGCGGCCGCGGCGACGGTCCGCCAGGCGGCGGGCGCGTGGAAGCACTGGCGCGCCCACTGGCCGCAGGGGCAGTCACCGTGGCTCTGGCCGGCCCTGGTCCCCGCGGTGGGGCTGATCGCCTGGTGGGCCTGGCGCCGCCGGCCGGCGGCCGCACGGGGCCGGCGGGCGCCCGACTTCTACCGGCGAGCGCTTCGCGTGTTGGCCCGCCGGGGCTTGCGCCCTGAGCGTGGCGAGACGGCCCGGGAGTTCGCCGTCCGCGTCGGCCACACCGCCCCGGCCCAGGCCGGGGGGTTTGCCGGCATCACCGCCGCCTACGAGGCCGTTCGGTTCGGAGCCCGGGGGCTGGCTGCGTGCGAGCAGGCGGAGGTGGAGGAATGGCTGGGGCATCTCGCGCGGCCGGGCAATGACCTCACGAAATCGATGAGCCATCGGCTATAAGGGAACCGTGACGCTGATCGCGATTCCCTCTCCCCCACGGGTCACGGGCTGAAGCGGCCGCCGTTTCGCGTACAGGCCGTGCTCGGCATCACGGCCGGGCTCGTCTCGATCAGCGGGGCGCTGTACTCTTCGATGAACGGCGGCACGCCCCCGGCGCCGGGAGAGGTCCTGGCCATCGTGCACCAGACTCGTTCGCAGACGCCCGTGGCCGGCGCCGTCGTGGAGGTCTACACGGAGGGTGATGCACTGCTGACGACGCTCAGCGCGCGCGACAAGGGGCGCGTCCATCATGCCCTTCGGGAGGGAGACTACAAGCTCAGAGTATCCCACCCGCGCTATGGCGTCGAAGTCCGGCAGGTGCAGGTGCAGGCGCACGAGACATCCGAGATCCGGATCGCGATGATGCCGCGCGTCCCCGAGCCTTCGCCGGCCACGGCGACCGCTACCGACAGCCCGCTCAAGCGGTTCTTCCGGAAGCTCGGCCTCGATTGAGCGACGTCAGCTTCGGCTACCCGGCTTGACGGCCGGGCTGCCCGTCCGGCACAGCGGGCAGCTTTCCGCCGACCAGGTGCTGGCGCTCACGCGCGCCAGCGCGTGATGGGGAACGCTGAAGCGGGCGGCGCCTCCGCTCCGGTCGATGAGCGCCCCGACGCCGACGGCCACGCCACCCTGCGCGCCGACGCACGCGACCACCTCGCGCGTGGACCCGCCCGTCGTGATCACGTCCTCGACGACGAGACAGCGTTCGCCCGCGCTCACCGAGAACCCGCGACGCAGGCTCATGACGCCGTCCACGCGCTCGGTGAAGAGGGCCCGGGTGCCGAGCGCGCGGGCCACCTCGTGCGCCACCACGATGCCGCCGATGGCCGGCGCCAGCACGGCCCCCACACCGGCCTCGCGGAACGGGGCGGCCAGGGCCAGCCCCAGCCGGGTGGCGAGCTCCGGATACTGCAGCACGAGCGCTGACTGCAGATACAGGTCGGAATGCAGGCCCGAGGTCAGGCGGAAGTGACCGCGGAGAAGACCGCCCGTCTTTTCGTAGAGGGCCAGCGTCTCGCGTTCCGTCATGCGGGCGCGCACGTGGCCAGGAGCGCTTGGGCGGCGGCGGCCGGGTCGGGGGCGCTGGTGATGGGGCGGCCCACCACGAGGTAGTCGGCGCCGGCGCGAATCGCCACCGCCGCCGTCGCCGTTCTCACCTGATCGTCGCTCCGCCCCCGGTCGAGCGCCGACGTGACGTTGGCCGCGGGGCCCCCGCGAATTCCCGGCGTCACGATCACCCAGCCGCTCCCGAGGTTGCGCCGGAGCAGCCCGATCTCGCGTGGTGAGGCGACGCAGCCGTCCAGCCCCGCCTGGCGGCAGAGCCGGGCGAGATGGAGGACCTGCGCGGGCACGGTGCTACTCACGCCCAGCTCCGCCTCGAGCGCACGCCGGTCGAGGCTCGTGAGCACCGTGACACCGAGGCAGAGAGGACGCGGCACGCCGAACTCCTTGGCGGCGCCGGTCGCGGCCTCGGCGGCCGCGCGCAGCATGGCCGAGCCGCCGCTGGCGTGGACGTTCAGCATGAAGACGCCCAGGCGTGTGGCCTCGCGCACCGCCCCCGCCACCGTGTTGGGGATGTCGTGGAATTTGAGGTCGAGAAAGACGCGGTACCCACGCTTCCGGGCCGCCTCGATCGCCGCCGGCCCGGCGGCCGTGAAGAGCTGGTTGCCGATCTTGCAGCCGCTCAGGATCCCGTGCAACCGGTCGAGCATGGCCGCGGCGTCGGCGAGCGTCGACACGTCGAGCGCCACCAGGACGCGCTCGCTGGGATCGATCGAGCGAGGAGTCACCGGGGCAGAGCCCCGGCGTGATACTCCTGCAGGCTCCGCACCCCGATCTCGCCCTTGAGGAGGGCCTCGATGGCCCCGATGGCGGCCTGGATGCCGTCCACCGTCAGGTAGTAGGGGATCTGCTGACTCACGGCGGTGCGGCGGATGGCCGCCGAGTCCTTGCGCGCGCGGCCGTCCTCCGGTGTGTTGAAGACCAGGGCGATCTCGCCCCGCTTCATGAGATCGATGACGTTCGGCCGGTAGCCCTCGGCCACCTTGTGGATCACCTCCACGGTCATGCCGTGGCGCTCCAGGACCCGCGCGGTTCCCGCGGAGGCAACCAGCCCGAATCCCATCTCGCCCAGCCGCTTGGCCAGCGTGGTCACCACGCGCTTGTCCCGGTTCTTGACGCTGATGAAAACCTTGCCCGAGGCGGGCAGCACCGAGCCACTCGCCAGCTGGGCCTTGAGGTAGGCCTTGCGGAAATCGGCGTCGAGGCCCATGACCTCGCCGGTGGACTTCATTTCGGGTCCGAGCACGGCGTCGACGCCGGGGAACTTGATGAACGGGAAGACGGCCTCCTTGACGGCGATGTGGTCGGGATCGCGCTCTTCCACCCAGGAGATGTCGGCGATGGAATGGCCGAGCAAGGCGCGGGTGGCGACCTTGGCCAGCGGCACGCCGACGGCTTTGGAGACGAAGGGCACGGTCCGCGAGGCGCGGGGATTGACCTCCAGGACGTAGGTGACGTCGTTGCGGACGGCGAACTGGATATTGAGCAGCCCCACGACGCCCAGGGCCCGAGCCAGAGCCTTGGCCTGGTCGCGCACAACCCGCACCTGGTTGTCGTCCAGGGAGTAGGGGGGCAGGGCGCAGGCGGCGTCACCCGAGTGGATCCCCGCCTTCTCGATGTGCTCCATGACACCCCCGACCACGACGTGCTGCTGCCCGTCGGCGACGGCGTCCACGTCGACCTCGATGGCATCCTCGAGGAACTTGTCGATGAGGACCGGATGTTCGGGGGACACGGACACGGCCTCGGACACGAAGGCCTGCAGATCCTCGTCGTCGTGCACCAGGCGCATGGCCCGTCCTCCCAGCACGTAGGACGGGCGCACCAGCACGGGATAGCCGATCTGGACGGCGATGCTCTGCGCCTCGGCCAGGGAGCGGGCGGTGGCCCCGGCGGCCTGGATGAGGCCCAGGTCGGTGAGGAGGGCGCTGAAGCGCTGGCGGTCCTCGGCGCGATCGATGGCGTCGGGGGCGGTGCCGAGGATGGGCACGCCGGCCCGCTGCAGGGGGACGGCCAGCTTGAGCGGAGTCTGGCCGCCGAACTGGACGATGACCCCCAGCGGGCGCTCCTTGTCGACGACGTTGAGGACGTCTTCGAGGGTGAGCGGCTCGAAGTAGAGGCGATCGGAGGTGTCGTAGTCGGTGGAGACGGTCTCCGGGTTGCAGTTGACCATGATGGCTTCCACGCCGAGCTCGCGCAGGGCGAAGGCGGCGTGGACGCAGCAGTAGTCGAACTCGATGCCCTGGCCGATCCGGTTGGGGCCGGAGCCGAGGATGACGACCTTGGGGCGGTCGGTGGGCGGCGCCTCGTCCTCGTCCTCGTAGGTGGAGTAGAGGTATGGCGTGTAGGCCTCGAACTCGGCGGCGCAGGTGTCCACGGTCTTGAAGGTGGCGCGGATGCCGTAGGCCAGGCGCTGGGCGCGCACGTCGGCCTCACTGCAGCCGGTCAGGGTGGCCAGGCGCCGGTCGGCGAAGCCCAGCTGCTTGGCCCGCCGCAGCACGGCGGGGTCGCGCAGCGCCGCGGGCGAGAGCTCAGCCTCGAAGGCGACGACCTGGCGGATCTGGTCGAGGAACCAGGGATCGATCTGGGTCAGCCGGTGGATCTCCACGCTGGACCAACCGGCGCGGTAGGCGTCGCCGATGGCGAACAGGCGCTCGGGGGTGGGAACGCTCAGGAGCCGGCGCAGCTCATCGTGACCGACGGGGCGGTCCAGGGTGAGGCCCCAGCGGTCCTGTTCCAGGGAGCGCACGGCCTTGTGCAGGGCCTCCTTGAACGTGCGGCCGATAGCCATGACCTCACCCACGGACTTCATCTGGGTGGTGAGGACGGGGTCCGCTTCCGGAAACTTCTCGAACGCCCAGCGCGGGACCTTGACCACGCAGTAGTCCAGCACGGGCTCGAAGCAGGCTGGGGTGAGGCGGGTGATGTCGTTGCGGAGCTCATCGAGGGTGTAGCCGACGGCGAGCTTGGCGGCGATCTTGGCGATGGGGAAGCCGGTGGCCTTGGAGGCCAGCGCCGAGGAGCGGCTGACCCGGGGGTTCATCTCGATGACGACGAGGCGGCCGTCGCCCGGATGGACGGCGAACTGGATGTTGGAGCCGCCGGTCTCGACGCCGATCTCGCGAATGATGGCGATCGCGGCATCGCGCATGCCCTGGTATTCCTTGTCGGTCAAGGTCTGCGCCGGCGCCACGGTGATGGAATCGCCGGTGTGGATCCCCATCGGATCGACGTTCTCGATCGAGCAAATGATCACGACGTTGTCGGCCAGATCGCGCATGACCTCGAGCTCGAACTCTTTCCAGCCGATGACCGATTCCTCGACCAGGGTCGCGCCCACCGGGGAGAGCTGCAGGGCCCAGCGCACCGCGTCCTCGAGCTCCTCGGGGTTGTAGGCGATGGAGCCCCCGCTGCCGCCCAGGGTGAAGGAGGGACGGATGATGACCGGGTAGCCGATCTGGCGGACGACGTCCCGAGCCTCGTCCAGCGACCGGACCTGGCGGGAGCGGGGCAGGCTCAGACCGATGCGCTGCATGGCTTGCTTGAAGAGGTCGCGGTCTTCGGCCTTGCGGATCGCCTCGAGCTTGGCGCCGATGAGCTCCACCCCGAACCGGGCCAGCGTGCCGTCCTCGGCGAGCGCGACGGCGAGGTTGAGGCCGGTCTGGCCGCCGAGGGTCGGGAGCAGGGCCTGCGGGCGCTCCCGGGCGATGATGGCGGCCAGATACTCCGAGGTCAGGGGCTCGACGTAGGTGCGCTGGGCCAGCTCGGGATCGGTCATGATGGTGGCGGGGTTGGAGTTGACCAGCACCACCTCGAAGCCTTCCTCGCGCAGGGCCTTGCAGGCCTGGGTGCCGGAGTAATCGAACTCGCAGGCCTGGCCGATGACGATCGGGCCGGAGCCGATCAGCAGGATCTTGCGGAGGTCTGTCCGCCTGGGCACTACTCCTCGACCAATCCGTAGACGATCGAGACCTCCGGCACGGCCTCTTCACGCCGGTAGAGCACGTCGTCGAGGCGGCCGCTGCCGGTGAAGGCCACCTCGCCGTTGCCCCACAGCTGCTCGCCGAGCACGCTCATGCGCTTCTCCACCCGCTGGCGGATGGCGTGGGACTCCAGCGCCGTCTCACTCCTGGTGGTGAAGGAGGCCCACTCGGGCTTCTGTCCCGTTCCCTCCGTCTTCCGGTAGGAGATCAGGTAGAGCGGCATGGCGAGATTCACCCTCCCTTCTGAACCATCATGTCCGCAAAGCGCTGGAAGAGGTGGTTGGCGTCATGCGGCCCCGGTGACGCCTCCGGATGATACTGCACGGAGAACACCGGCCACTCGCGGTGGCGGAGCCCCTCGCACGTCCCGTCGTTCAGGTTGACGTGAGTGGCGATCCACCCGGCACGTTCCACGGACGCTGGCTCCACGGCGAACCCGTGATTCTGCGCGGTGATCTCGACCTTTCCGGTGGCCAGCTCCTTGACCGGGTGGTTGGCGCCGTGGTGGCCAAAGGGCAGCTTGTAGGTCCGTCCGCCGGCGGCGAGGCCCAGAATCTGGTGGCCCAGGCAGATGCCGAAGATCGGCACGCGACCGAGCAAGGCGCGGATGGAGTCGACGAGGTACGGCACCGCCTCGGGATCGCCCGGCCCGTTGGACAGGAACACCCCGTCGGGCTTGCGTTCGAGCACCGCGGCGGCCGGCGTGGCCGCCGGAACGACGGTCACCTCGCAACCCACGCTGGTCAGCTGACGCAGGATGTTCAGCTTGATTCCGGCGTCATACGCCACCACCCGGCAGCGGCTCGGGGCCGGGGGCAGATAGCCGCGGCCCCGATCCCAGCGGCCTTCACGCCAGGCGAAGGGGGCGGCGCTCGTGACCTCCCGGACCAGATCGCGCCCGACGAGGCCCGGCACCGACCGGGCCCGTTCCCGCAGACGAGCCTCGTCGAAGTCTCCCGACGCGATGATGCCGTCCTGCGCCCCGTGATCGCGCAGGTGACGGGTGAGCGCTCGCGTGTCGATCCCCTGGATGCCGACGATGCCGTGGGCGCGGAGATAGGCCTCCAGGGACACCTCGGCTCGCCAGCTGGACGGCTCGGCCGACGCCTCCTTCACCACGAACCCGTTGACCCAGGGGCGCCGTGACTCCACGTCCGCGGCGTTCACGCCGTAGTTGCCGATCAGCGGGTACGTCATGGCCACGATCTGTCCGCAGTACGACGGGTCGGTGAGGATCTCCTGGTAGCCCGCCATGGCGGTGTTGAAGATGACTTCCCCCCACGCCTCGCCCGTGGATGCCAGCGCCTGCCCCCGGAACACCCTGCCATCCCGCAGAACCAGGACAGCGGCCGTCACGGCGCCACCCGCGTTCCGCTCACGATCGTCATCCAGGGCCCTCCGCGAAGCCGCCAGCCGGTGAACGGCGTGTTCCGGCTTCGAGACTGAAACCGCGAGGGCTCCACGGTGAGTTCCCGCTCGAGGTCGAGGATCGTGATGTCCGCCCGTGCTCCCGGCGACAGCGTACCCCCGGGCAGATTGAGCAGGCGCGCGGGGTCCCGGGACAGGCGGGCGACCAGCGTCGGGAGTGGCAGGAGCCCGGGGCGGACCAGCCGGTCGAGCAGCACCGCGACTGCGGTCTCCAGGCCAACCACGCCGAACGCGGCGCGGTCGTATTCCCCCTCCTTCTCGCTCAAAGCGTGGGGAGCGTGGTCGGTGGCGATGCAGTCGATGGTCCCGTCGACCAGGGCTTCCAGCAGGCTCTCGGTGTCGCGCTTGCTCCTCAGCGGTGGGTTCATCTTGGTGTTGGGGTCGAACGAGCGCACCGCCTCCTCGGTGAGGACCAGGTGGTGCGGGGTGACCTCGGCGGTCACGCGCACGCCCCGGGCCTTGGCGTCCCGGACCAGCCGGCCGGCGCCGGCCGTCGACACATGAGCGATGTGGACGTGGGCCCCCGTCAACTCGGCCAGGGCGATGTCGCGGGCGACCATGACCTCCTCGGCCGCGGCGGGCGCACCGGGCAGCCCGAGTTCCGTCGAGACGACGCCTTCGTTCATCGCGCCGCCCCGGGACAGGGCCGTGTCCTCGGCGTGGCTGATCACCGGGGCGCCGAAGGGCAAGGTGTACTCCATGGCCCGGCGGTAGAGGGCCGCGTTCATCACGCAGTGGCCGTCGTCCGAGAAGGCCACGCAGCCGGCATCGGCCAGCTCGGCGAGCTCGGCCAGCTCCTCGCCCCGCAAGCCGCGAGTGACCGCGCCGATCGGATAGACGTGTACCGCCCCCTCGGCGCGCGCCCGCTCCAGGATGTACTCGGTGATCGATCCGTTGTCGTTGACGGGGTCGGTGTTGGCCATGCAGCACACGGCCGTGAATCCGCCCGCTGCCGCCGCGCGGGTGCCGGTCGCCACCGTCTCCTTGTACTCGTAGCCCGGCTCGCGGAGATGGGCGTGGATGTCGATGAACCCGGGGCAGACGACCTTGCCGGCGGCCTCGATCACCTCCGCACCCTCGGCGACGACCAGACGGGCACCGACTTGCTTGATGACGCCGCCGTCGATGAACACGTCGGCGACGGTGTCCAGCGCGTTGGCGGGGTCGATGACGCGAGCGTTCCGGATCAGCAAGCTCACGCCTGCCCCTCCGCGCCGCGGCTGCCCGCGAGCAGGTAGAGAACCGCCATGCGCACGGCCACGCCCTTGGCGACCTGGTCGAGGATGACGGAATAGGGCCCGTCGGCGACCTCCGGACTGATCTCGATTCCTCGATTCACGGGGCCGGGATGCATGATGAGTACATCCGGCCGGGCGTGGGCCCGCAGCTTGTCGAGGGTGAGCCCCCAGTACCGCGAGTACTCACGCAGGGAAGGGATCAGCCCGGCCGTCATTCGCTCCTGCTGCAGCCGGAGCATCATGATGACGTCGACGTCCCTGATGGCGTCCTCCAGTCGGTGGCTCACCTTGACCCCCAGCTCCTGGACGAAGGGGGGGATCAACGTGGGAGGGCCGGCCACGGTGACCGTCATGCCGAGCTTGCGCATGCCGTGGATGTTCGAGCGGGCGACCCGGCTGTGCGCGATGTCGCCGACGATCGCCGCGTGGAGGCCCTCGAAGTGCTGTTTCTTTTCCCGGATGGTCAGCAGATCGAGCAAGGCCTGCGTGGGGTGCTCGTGGGCGCCGTCCCCGGCGTTGACGATGGCGCAGCGCAACTCGCGGGCCAGCAGCTCGGCGGCGCCCGCGGACGAGTGTCGGACGACGACCACGTCCGGGCTCATGGCCGCGATGTTCTTGGCGGTGTCCAGCATCGACTCGCCCTTGGCGACGCTGGAGGCGCTCGCGGTGAAGTTGACGACGTCGGCGGAGAGCCACTTGCCGGCGATCTCGAACGAGGTGCGGGTGCGGGTGGACGGCTCGTAGAACAGGTTGACCACGGTCTTGCCGCGCAGCGCGGGCACCTTCTTGATCTCCCGGGAAGCGATCTCCTGCAACGAGGCGGCCGTGTCGATGAGCAGCATGATCTCGCCGGTCTCCAGGGCCTGGATCGTCAGGAGATCCTTGCGCGTCCAGGGCATCCTCAGGCCTCCTCTGGCTCCTCGATGAGCACGCGGTCCTCGCCGTCGTGCTCGCGCAGCCGGACCGCCACGCTTTCCCGCCGCGAGGTGGGCAGGTTCTTGCCGACGAAATCGGGGCGGATGGGCAACTCGCGGTGGCCGCGGTCGATCAGCACGGCGAGCTGGACCATCTTGGGGCGCCCCAGGTCGATCATCGCGTCGAGGGCCGCCCGGATGGTGCGGCCGGTGAAGAGCACGTCGTCCACGAGGACGACAATCTTGTCCTTCATGGGGAAAGGCACTTCAGTGCCCCGCACAACGGGGGCCGTCCGCAGGCCGAGATCGTCTCGGTAGAGCGCGATGTCGAGCGTGCCCACCGGAAGCTGAACCCCGTCGATGCGGGCGATCTTGCCGGCCAGGCGCTGGGCCAGGGTCACGCCGCGGGTTCGGAGGCCGACGAAGGCCAGATCGTCGGCGCCATCGTTGCGCTCCAGGATCTCGTGGGCGATGCGCGTCAGGGCCCGGTCGAGCCCGTGCTCGTCGAGGACCTGGGCCTTCTCTCTGAACCGCTGTGGCGGGCTCGTCATGCTCGCTCCTTGCTGGCCTCACAGGGCCCGCTTAAAGGAGTTCAGGTTCGTTCGTCGTCGGGAGCACTCTACACAGAATGTTGACCCGTTGTCAACCGCCTCCCCCTACGGGTGGGGCTCAGGAGGGCCCGCACGCCAGCGCTCATGCACGCGGCGCTCGTGCTCGATGCTTACCCGTCCTCGCCGCATGACGAGCACGCGGCCGGGCAGGGTGGCCACCACCTCCTCGACGCTCGCGCAGTCCCATACGACCAGGTCGGCGGCGGCGCCGGGGACCAGGCCGTAACGGGGAAGCTTCAGGATGCGGGCGGGGTGGATCGTCAGCGCCGCCACGAGCCGACGCAGGTCCTCGGGCGTTCCCATGTGGGCGGCCACCGCCGCCAGAAAGGCCATGTGGCAGAGATCCGCCGTGCCGATCGTCGTGAAAGGGTTACGGATGTTGTTCGAGGCCAGGGCCACCGGCACTCCGGCGGCCAGTAACCGCCGCACCGGCGTGAGACCGCGCCGCGGGCTGACCTCGTCGCTGCGGCCCATGAGGTAGAGATCGGTGGCGGGCAGGCAGATCACGCCGATCTCGGCGTCACGCAGGCCCGCGATGATCTCGTCCTGCCGGACGATGGGCAGGGCGGCCAGCTCGGTGAGGTGGCCGACGGCCACGCGCCCCTGCCAGCCGTTTCGCCGCGTGCGCTCGATGATCTCCCGCACGTGCAGGTGGTCGGGCTCGTCGAAGAAGTCCACGTGGAAATCGACGTCGACCCCGAAGGTGCGGGCCAGCCGGAAGATGATGTCGATGTGGGCGAGCGGGTCGGTGTCGTTGTAGGGACAGCCGCCCACCAGGTCCGCACCCATCTGCAGCGCCCGGCCGAGCAGGGCCTCGGTGCCCGGCGATTGGAGAATACCCTCCTGGGCGAAGGCGCAGAGCTGTAGATCCAGGGCCGGCGCGTACTCGGTCTTCAAGGTCAGCATGGCCTCCATGCCCGTGAGTCCCACGACGGGATCGACCTCGACGTGGGCCCGCATGGCCGTGGTCCCCGCGGCCACGGCCAGATCGAGAACGCGGCGAGCGCGGGCGCAGATGTCCTCGGCCGTGAACGCCCGCTTGGCGTCGCCGACCAGGCGGATGGCCTCTCGGACCGACGAGGTGGGGGCGGTGATGCGCTCGGACAGGAAGGCCTTGTCGAGGTGAATGTGGGCTTCGACGAGGCCCGGCGTCACCAGCCGGCCGCCCACCTCGATGGCCTCCGCAGCATGGCCGGCCGACGGCTCGTGCCGGGCGAGGGCCGCGATGCGGCCCTCCCGAACAACGATGTCGACCAGGCCTTCCCGGTCGGACAGCCGGCAGCCACGCAGCAGCGCGTCGCTCACGGTACGGCGGATCTTCTCACGCCGGCCTCGGGCCTCGCAGTCGTTTCGGCCGCAGGCATGCGGGCTACGGCCTGGCGGCCTCCTCCAGGGCGCGCAGGATGCGCTCGGCCTGCTCGATATTGCGCCGGGCCTCGGCGTGCCGGGGATCGTGCTCCAGCACCGCATGCCAGTGCGCGATGGCCGCCTCCAGCTGCTCTTCGCGGGACAGGCGGATGCCTTCGTGGTAGTGCAGTTGGATGGCGTGGCTGCGGGCCTCGCTGAGCAGACCCGCGCCGTCCCGGTAGGCGGGATCGAGCCGGACCAGCTGAGCCAGCGCGCGGTGGGCGTCGTCGTACAGGCCATTGGCCAGATCGGCCTTGCCCTGCCGGTAGAGGATCGACTTCTTGAGATCGAGCCACTCGGTGTCGTCGGGCTGGCCTTCGAGCAGACGGTCGACGGCGGCCAGGGCGGCCGCGTACTCCTGCCGGTCGAGGGCCTCGCGGGCGTCGATCACGAGCGGGTTGCTCTCCAGCATGGGCTCCTCGGCCCCGCTCTCACGCCCGGGGGGCAGGGCGACCTTGCGGGGTCGCGCCATACGGCTCGTCAGACCCGCCACCTCCGGGATCCGGAGACGCATCCCGGCTTTCAGCTTCGTCCGGGGCGGCAGTCCATTGGCCTCCCAGATCACTTCGGCGAGCGTGCGATCGCCGTAGTACCGCTCGGCGATGGCGCCGAGGCTCTCCCCGTTGCCCACCAGGTGGGTCGTGAAGTGGAGTTCGGGGACTTCGCGGAGGACCTTGAACGCGGCGGCGTTGGTCGGATCGAAGGCGAGCGCCGCCAGCAGATGGCGGCGCGCCTGGGCGTGATGGCCCTGATTGAGCGCTTGCCGGCCCAGGCGAATGCGGCGCGCCACAGCGCTCTGCAGCAGACGTCGCAGCCGGGCGTGTCCGGCGCGCGCCGCCACGCTGTCGGGGGCGATGGTGAGCGCGATCTTCCACTCCTCGAGCGCCGAGCGCAGATCGCCGCGGCGCTCGTACGTCAGCGCCCGCTGCTGGTGCTCGGCGGCCAGGCGCCCCACTGACGCCGGCGGGGCCGTGGCGCAGCCCGGCAGTGCCAGGCACAGCGTCACTGCGACCAGGGCCAGCCCGTGCTTCACCGGACCAGCGGCTCCGCATGGAAGACGGTCAGGTTGCGGGCGAATTCCTCGAGCGTCATGTCGGCGAAGATCTGACTGCGCCGGATCCGCAGCGGGTGCACGAAGGACGGATTGCCCTCGCGGCGGACCGAGAGCGCCGCCACGTAGCCGTCATCCCTGACCTTCCTGATCACCTCGTCGTCGTGCGCACCGTAGGGGTACGCGAGGGCCCGGGGGGTACGTCCCAGGCGGGCCTGGAACAGGTCGCGGGGTGCGGTGAGCTCGGTGTGAATCCGCCGCGCGTACGCCTGGGGCGACTCGCTCGAGCGTCGGCGCAACTCGCTGTGGGTCTTGGAGTGCGCGCCGAGCCCGAACCCTTCGTCGGCCAGGCGCCGTAGATCGTCCCAGCTCAGCGCGTTGCGGCCGACACCGACGTAATCGGTGTAGACGAACAGCGTCGCGGTGAAGCCAAGCTCCTTGAGGACCGGGTAGGCGTACCCGAGAAACGACTTGTAGCCGTCGTCGAAGGTCAGGGCCACGCTGCGGCGGGGCAATTGCCGACGCAGCTGCGTGAACTCGATCAGGTGCTCCAGGCTGACGGTGCGGTAGCCGTGGGCCTTGAGGTATCGCATCTGCTGCCTGAACGTGCTGGCGGCGAGGCCCAGACGGCCCTGCGCCCGGGGGCCGATGTGGTGGTAGACGAGCACGGGAACCAGCTGATACCCGGTGGCGTAGACGCCGGCCGGGTTCCGAGGGTGCTTGGGGATGACCACTTTCTGGCCCCAGGCGAAGGTCCGGCGCCCGTTGTACTCCTCGATCATCCAGGCTCGGGTGGCGTCGCCGAGAAACCGCGCGGCCAGGCGGCGGGCGTCGTCACCGGGCCGGGCGAAGGCCACGATGTAGGAATCCGACTCGAAGATATCGCCGCGCAGCACGCTCTTGGCAAGGCCGGTCGGCGTGGCACAGGCGGCCAGCATGAGGGCCGCGGCGCCGAGGGCGGGCAGGCTGGTGGGCGGCCTCATCTGAGCTGCAGCACCTCGTGCGCCTCGATTTCCTCTTCCTTGCCCCGCACCCGAACGCCCCCGAGCGGGCGAGCCTTCACGGCGTCCTTCACCTCACGCCAGGTGCGCGCGGAGATCAGGATCTGCATGGGCTTGGCAATGGACTCCAGACGGGCAGCGACGTTGACGCTGTCGCCGACGACCGTGTACTCCATGCGATCGTCGGTGCCCACGGTGCCGGCCACCGTTTCGCCGGTGCTGACCCCGATGCCCACCGTCAGCGGCTCGCCGCCGCGCCGAATCCGCCGCCGGCTCAGCAGCTCGATGCCCTCCCGCATGGCCAGCGCCGTGCGCACGGCGCGCAGGGCGTGATTGGGGTGGGCGATGGGCGCCCCGAAGACCGCCATGACGGCGTCGCCGAGGAACTTGTCGATCGACCCCTGGTTCCGGAAGGTGGCCTCGATCATGAGGTCGTAGAACTGGTTGAGCAGCAGCACCACCTCTTCCGGAGCGAGGCGCTCGGAGAGAGGGGTGAACCCCCGCAGGTCGCAGAAGAGCACGGTCACCTCGCGGCGTTCGCCCTCCAGGACGAGCTGGCCGGGGTCCTTGAGGAGCTCGTCCGCCACGTCGCGGTCGACGTAACGGGCCAGGGCCTGCTTGATCATCTCCTTCTCGCCGAGATGGGTGGCCATGGTGTTGAAGGCCTCGGTGAGGACGCCGATCTCGTCACGGGAGGACACGGCCAGGTTCACGGTGAAGTCCCCGGCCGTGATGCGGCGGGTGCCTTCGACCAGGCGCAGGATGGGACGCGTCAGCAGCGTGGCCAGCGCCAGCGAACCGGCCAGGCCGATCACCACGATGGCGAAGCTGAGTCCGAGGAGCCGGTTGCGGGCCTGACTGATGGCATCGTCGACCGACTTCTGGCTGATGCCCACGTAGACGGCGCCGACGTTGACACGACGGAACGTGAGCGGAATGGCGAAATCGAGGATCCGTCCCCGCTCGGCCGATCGGTACGATTGCACCACGGGCTCGGGGCCGAGCGCCGCCAGGCCGGCGGCCCGCTCGAATCCGCGCCCAAGCTGGTCGACGTCGGTATGGGCCACGACCTTGCCCTGGTGGTCGGTGATGACCACGTACACCAGGTCGCCGTCCTTCATGGCCTCCTTCACCAGCAGATTGAGGGTGAGCTCGTCCTTGGTCAGCAGGGGATTACGGGCCGCGTTGGCCAGATGCTGGGCGATCGTGTGGCCCCGCTTGGTGGTCTCCCCGAGCAGGCTGCGCTCGGCGCTGTAGAGCAGGACGCTGCTGAGGAGCACCACCGCGGTCACCAGGAGGCCGGTGATGAGGAGGCCGAGCTTGAGTTTCAGGCTCGAACGAAGGCGGGGCACGGGGCTGCTGTCGGGCTGGAGCATCCCTCGTGGTCAGGGCACTGGGATCGTCACGATGTGTTTTGAATCTAGCAGATGGCTCACGGCCGGCCATGCGGAAAAACCCCCGGGGATAATCGCCGGCGTAGTGCGAATGACGCATCCGCGCGCCAGGGCGCGGCGGATGCCCGGGCGTCAGGCGTCGTCCCTGGAGATGACGGTGCCGGCCACGCCTCGATCGGCCTGGGCAACCTGGTCGAGGGACGTGATCACGGCCAGGGCTCCTCCGGCTTCCACGAACTGCACGGCCGCCTCTACCTTGGGCCCCATGCTTCCGGGGGGGAACTCGCCGGCCGCGAGGAGACGACGCGCCTCGGCGACGGTGAGGCGGTGGAGGTAGCGCTGGGCCGGTGTGCCCCAGCCCACGGCAACGCGATCGACGCCGGTGAGGAAGTAGACGCGCTCGGCGCCGAGATCCCGCGCCAGCACTGCGGTCGCGAAATCCTTCTCCACGACGGCCTCGATGCCACGCAATCCGGCCGGCGTCTCGACGACGGGAACGCCACCTCCGCCGACGGCGATCGGCACGATCCCGGCCCCGACGAGCGCTCGGACGAGCGGCGCCTCCACCACGCGCACCGGGCGGGGTGAGGGCACGACCCGGCGCCAGCCGCGCCCGCTGTCGTCCACGACCGTCCAACCGAGCTCCCGGGCATGGCGCAGGGCCTCCGCTCGCTTGTAGAAGGGGCCGATCGGCTTGCTCGGCGCCTGGAACGCCGGATCGCCGGTATCGACCACGACCTGGGTCACCATTGAGGCCACCTGTCGCGGCCGCCCACGGCGTTGGAGCAGGTTGCCCAGAACTTGCTGGATGGCGTAGCCCAGGCTGCCCTGGGTCTCGGCCACGCAGAGGTCGAGGGTCAACGCGGGCATCACGGGCCGGGCGATCTCCATCCGCAGTAATTCCTCACCGACCTGGGGCCCGTTGCCGTGCGTGAGGACCACGCGGTGGCCGGCCGCGATGAGGTCGACGACCGGAGGCAGCGAGTCGGCGAGCGCGGCGAACCATTCCGAGGGAGCCCCGACGCTATCCTCCGTTCGCAGGGCGTTGCCACCGATGGCGACGACGATCAGGCTCACGGACTTGACGCGGACTCCGGCTCCTCGGCCAGCGCGACCAGGGCTTGCTCGAAACAGGCCAGCGGCGCTCGCACGACACCCGCGCCCACCTGGCCCGTCCCGGCGCGCCGTCCGGCGATGCCGGTGTTGATGAGCGGGGTGATTCCCGTCTCCACGACGAGTCGCACGTCGATCCCGGCGGGGGCCCCGCGCTCGTCGAGCAGGGCGATTCGGAAGTGGGGATGCTCACCGACGCAGATCTCGGCGATCTCCTCGGTGGCGGCTACCGCCTCGGCGATGCCCCCGGCGCCCACGAAGCGAGCGGCAGCCGGCGAGGCCGCCATGGCGCCGCCGCCCAACCCGATCGTCTCCACGATGGCACTGTCGCCCATGTCGGGGTTGGCATCGGCTGCGGAGAACCGCGGGAAGTAGAGGCCCACGGGGTTGGCCACGGGCGCGGTAAACCACCGCTCCCCCAGTCCGGACACCCGGATGCCGAACTCCGTGCCGTTGCGGGCCATGGCCGTGACCAGCGTGCTGTGGGGCACGTTGCCGGCGGGATCCGCCATCGCCTTGGCGGCCGCCATGGCCAGGTTGAGGAAAAACTGATCGTTGCCGGCGAGGAACTCGGCGAACCTGGCCACGGCGCCGTGCCGGCCTCCCGCGCGCGCCGCGTGCGGCATCAAGGCCCGGGCGAGCAGCGACGAGGCGGCGACGTTGCGCTGGTGCATCTCGTCGCCCATGCGCAGCGCCTGGGCCATGAGCGGCCGGAGCGGCAGGCCTCCAGCGGCGCGCAGTGCGGCGCCGAGGAGCGGTCCCGTCTCGCTCGCCAGCCAGCGCAGCCTGGCGATCACGCTGTCGTCGTTGGCGCCGAACCGCAGCACCTTGCCCAGACCTTCGTTGATGGCCGCGTGCGCCCGGTTGCCATACCGCTGGTTCGTCACCACGAAGACCGGCATGGACGCGGTGATGATACCGGTCATCGGGCCGACGGCGCCATGGTGGTGGCAGGGCGCCAGGATGGCGTCGCCGCGCTCCACCATCGCTGCGGCCACGTCGTCGTTCGCGGCCCAGCCCTCGTAACGGATGGCGCACAGCACCGCGGCACGCATCGGCTCGCACATACGCGCCCACGGGATCGGCGGTCCGGCGTGGAGGATCGTTCGGGGTGGCAGCCCGAGGGCCTCCCAGGCTGGACGACAGTCGACCAGCACCGGCTCGCCGTTGACCAGGCGCTCGAACGCCTCGGCATTCGCCGGCTCGATGAGCTGCCGCCGCTCCTGCAGCCGGTCCAGCGCGGCGGCAAGCCTGGGCTCCGCGCCGGCCGGCGGCCGCCAGTCCAGATGAGCCACGGCCACGCCGAGCCGCTCCAGCTCCGCGGCGAAGAGGGGCAGCCCCAGGCTGAGCACTCGCGGCTTGCCGGCGAGCAAGGATCGGTCCGGGCACATCTTCGGCCCCATATTAGAATGCTTCCGGGGTTCGTGGCATGGCGCGCATCTTCCTGCTCTCGCCGGCGAACTGCTCGGGCATCAGGGCTCGGATGGTGATGCGCGAGGCAGCGAGCTTCGATCTGGCCCGCAGGCTCCGTCAGGATGACGGAGCCTCGCTCGGCGAAGTGTTCAGCTTCCTGAGCGGGCTCTACTTCCGGGGCAAGCTCGCCTACGCCCGGGCCTTCGCGGCGGCCCCCGATCCCACCTGTGCCCTCACGGGCGAGGGCGTGTTCGTCATCACGCCGGGGTCCGGGCTCTACCGACCGTCAGCGGCGGTCACCTTGCGGACGCTCCAGGCGTTCGCCCGCGTCGACGTGGATCCCGGCGACCCGCGCTTTCGGCGGCCCCTGGTGGCCGCGGCCCGTCGGGTCCGCGAGCGGATCGGACCACACTGTGAGGTCGTGCTGCTGGGCAGCGTGGCCTCACCGAAGTACGTGGACGTCCTCGGGGCCGTGTTCGGAGACCGGCTCCGGTTCCCGCTCGATTTCGTGGGGCGGGGCGACATGAGCCGCGGCGGCCGCATGCTCCGCTGCGTGGCCGCCGGGCGTGAGCTCGAGTACGGTTCCGTGATCGGGGCCGTCGTTCACGGGCCGAGGCCGCCCCGACTGTCGCCGCTCGGGCGAGGCCCACGGGCGGCGTCGCCATGAGCCGAGCGGCCACGCGCGGCCATCATCCCGCGCGTCGCACGGGCGGGCCCCGCCGCCGGCGGGGTCCGGTCCCGCGGGTGACGATCCCGCGCGCCCGCGCCAGCGTCGTGCTCACGGTCGGGCAGCGTCAGGTCCAGCTCACCAACCTGGGCAAGCCGTTCTGGCCGCAGCTCGGGATCACCAAGGGCGACCTGCTGCAGTACTACGCGGATGTCGCGCCGCTCCTACTGCCCCACGTGCGCGACCGGGCCATGGTCATGCGCCGCTATCCCGACGGCGCCCAGGGGCCCTCGTTCTTCATGAAGCGGGCGCCGGTGCCCCGGCCGGAGTGGATCGAGACGTGCAGCATCGCCCATGCCTCCGGCAACGTCATCGACTTCCCGCTCATCCAGGATCTGCCGGCGCTGCTCTGGGTCGTCAACCTGGGCTGCATCGATCTCAATCAGTGGTACGCCCGCTGCGACGACGTGGACCGACCGGACTGGCTGCACTTCGACCTCGACCCCGGCACCGCCTCCTTCCCGCAGGTCATCGAGACCGCTCTGATCCTCCGCCAGGCGCTGGACTCGCTCCGGATGCCGAGCTACGTCAAGACCACGGGATCCAAGGGCCTGCACGTCTACGTGCCGATCGTCCGCGGGCCCCTGCAGAAGGAGGTGTGGGCGGTGGCCAAGGCGCTGGCCCTGGAGCTGGCCAGCCGCCACCCGATGCTCATGACCGCCGAGTATCGGGTGGCCCGGCGCCCGCCCGGTCGGGTGCTCGTGGATTACAACCAGAACGCCTGGGGGCGTACGCTGGCCTCCATCTACTCGGTACGACCGCACCCACGCGCCTGCGTGTCGACGCCCGTCACCTGGGACGAGCTCGCCGCGGGCGTCCGCACGGAGGATTTCCGCCTGGACAACGTGCGGCCGCGGCTGGCCCGACTCGGGGACCTCTGGGCCCCCCTGCTGGCCACCCGCGGCCGCTTCGATCTGCGGCGACTGGGCTGAGGTTCACGCGGCAGCTTTGGGATCCATCCAGAAGAAGCCCAGATGAGGTCCTTGACCGCCAAGTTGACGATCAGCTTGGTGGCCATGCTCGGGTGCCGGACGGCCCATTCGACACCCGGGTCCCCTTCCAGCGCAGCGTCTTGGCGGCTCGAGCGCTCTGCAGCGCCTCTCCCGCCACGAAGTGGCCGTTCTTCCTGAGCACGTCATCGTAGGCGAAACACTCCTGCATCATCGTGTCCTGCTCGGTTTTCGACATCGCCTCCCACTTCTTCTCATCCATGTATCCGAGACAGAGAAACTTCAACATTGCCTCCCTCGTGGGTGTCAGGCCGGCTGTCGGCCTCTCGTAGTCAGTCGAACGAGCAGCGTGAGAATCGACAGCGGGGCCCGGGCTCACGATCCGGCACGCGCCTCCGGGTACGGCCGGCGGCGGTCGCGGGCGCCAAAGACCCGCTCCAGCTCGTAGGCCGGCGTGACCTCCAGCTGGTCGTAGAGGCACTCAGCAGGCCGCTTGTCGGGGCGCCAGCGCAGGAACTGCGTCGCATGCCGGAAGCGAGAACCCTGCATGTGATCGTAGGCCACCTCGCACACTCGTTCCGGCCGGAGCGGCTCCCAGCTCAGATCCTTGCCGCGATTCCAACGGCTAGCGGCGCCGGGCAGCCGCTGCCCCCCGGCGCTCACGTCCTCCTCGACCTCGGCCCAATGCCGCCAGGGATGGTTCTCCAGCGCGCGGTCGCGCAACGGCGCCAGCTCGGCGACGAGCCGGGTTCGCACCGCGTTGCTGAAGGCGGAAGCGACACCGACATGGTGCAGCGTGCCGGTCTCATCGTAGAGGCCGAGCAGCAGCGAGCCGACCATCGTGCCCGCTCCCTTCTTGTGCCAGCGAAAGCCGGCGACGACGCAGTCGGCGGTCCGCACATGCTTCACCTTGATCATCGTGCGCTCGCCGGCCCGATAGGGCGCCTCCAGGCGCTTGGCCATGACGCCGTCCAGCCCGGCGCCCTCGAAACGACGAAACCAGTCCTCGGCCAGGGCCCGATCCCGCGTGGCTGGCGACAGGTGCACCGGCGGCGGCGCGCCGGCCAGGACTTGCTCCAGCCGGTGGCGCCGCACGGCCAGCGGCACCTGGCGCAAATCCTCGTCGTCCAGGGCGAGAAGGTCCCAGGCTACGAACGACGCGGGGGACTGCGCGGCCAGCAGCTTCACCCGGGAAGCGGCCGGATGGATGCGCAACAGCAGGGCCGCGAAATCGAGGCCCCCGCTGCCGACGATGACGATCTCGCCGTCGACCACGCAGCGCTGGGGCAGCGCGGCGGCCAGCGGAGCCACCAGCTCGGGGAAGTATCGATTCATGGGCTTCTCGTCACGGCTCTGCAGCAGGACCTCGTCGCCGTCCCGGAACACCAGCGTTCGAAAGCCGTCCCATTTGGGCTCGAACTGCCACCCGGCGCCGCCGGGCAAGGCGTCGGCGGCTTTCGACAACATCGGCGCGATGGGTGGCGCGAAGGGCAGTCGGGCGAACTCCCCGCCGTGGTCGCGGGCCGACGGCGTCGTCATCCGGGCAACTCGGCCAGCCGTCGCTCGAGAAACCTCCGCTGCGGTTCCTGCCGCGTGAGGCTGAGGGCCCGGGCGTAGGAGGCTCGGGCCTCGGCCGTCCGGCCCAGTCGTCGGCACAGCTCGGCCCGCGCGGAGTGGGCCAGGGCATAGTTGTCGAGATTGCCCCGGGCGAGGATCGCCTCGATGAGGGCCAGTCCGGCCAGGGGGCCGTCGCGCATGGCCACGGCCGCGGCGCGGTTCAGCTCGACCACTGGCGAGGGATCCACGCGGACCAGAACGTCGTAGAGGCTGACGATCTGTGACCAGTCCGTCGCGGCCGCGGTGGGCGCCTCGGCGTGTACCGCTGCGATCGCCGCCTGCAGCGTGTACGGGCCGAACCGGCGCGAGGCGAGTGCGCGCTCCAACAGCGTCAGTCCCTCGGCGATCTGATGGCGATTCCAGCGCGAACGGTCCTGCTCGTCGAGGAGGACCAGCTCGCCGGTCGGCGACGTGCGCGCGGCGCGTCGCGATTCGTGCAACAGCATCAGGGCCAGCAGTCCCTCGGCTTCCGGCTCCGGCAGCAGCGCGACCAGCAGGCGCCCCAGACGGATCGCCTCGGCCGAGAGGTCGGGCCGCGTCAGCGAGGAGCCCGACGAAGCGGAATATCCTTCGTTGAAGACCAGGTAGATGACGTGCAGTACGATGTCCAGCCGCTCGGGCAGCTCGGCGCGGGACGGCACCTGGTAGGGAATACGCGCCTCCCGGATCTTCGTCTTGGCGCGCACCACTCGCTGGGCCACCGTGGGCGCGGCACTGAGGAAGGCGCGCGCGATCTCCTCGGTGGTGAGGCCGCAGACTTCGCGCAGGGTCAGCGCCACCTGGGCATCGGCCGGCAGGGCGGGATGGCAGCACGTGAAGATCAAGCGCAGCCGGTCATCTTCGAGTGTCTCGTCGTCGCGGCTGGTGGCGTCCGCGGCCTGGGCGTCGAGCCGTTCGGCGAGCTCGGCCAGCGAGGCGTCGAACCGGACGCGTCGGCGCATGCCGTCGATGGCCTTGAACCGGCCGGCCGACACCAGCCAGGCCCGGGGATTGGCCGGCAGGCCGTCGCGCGGCCATTGTGCCACCGCCGCGGCGAAGGCGTCGTGCAGCGCCTCCTCGGCGAGGTCGAAATCCCCGAGCACCCGGATGAGGGTCGCCAGCACGCGGCGAGACTCGGAACGGTAGAGGCTCTCCACCACTTCGCGCGTCTGATCCGACGTCTGCTCTGTCAACGCGCGCGCTCTCCAGGCCAGGACCGCCGGCGCTCCATGATGGGCCGCACCTCGACACACCCCGGGAGCCGGGGCGGGATCCCGGAGGCCACCCGGGCCTCGAGGTGGCTCGGGGGCCAGGCGTCCAGGCTCATGGGTGCTCCGCGTCGTGGACGAACAGCTCGGGACGCGAGATAGTCGCGGGAAGAGCCGGAATCGACAAGGATGTCGATTTGGGCCCGGACCGGTCGACTAGACCGTAGAGCGATGACGACCGTGGGGCGGGCCGCGCCAGTCGTGCCGACAACGGCCGGCCCCGGCTGGCATCAGGCTCGGGAAGGAGCAGGACATGAGCGGAGTACGGGTTCTGGTCGGTACGCGCAAGGGTGCGTTCGTCCTCACGTCCGACGCCAAGCGCACACGGTGGGACGTCAGCGGTCCTCACTTCGGGGGATGGGAGCTCTATCACCTCAAAGGTTCTCCCGCTGACCCGAATCGCCTTTATGCCTCGCAGTCGAGCGGCTGGTTCGGGCAGCTGATCCAACGCTCCAACGACGGCGGCAAGACGTGGGAGCCGGTCGGTAACAAGTTCGTCTACGAAGGCGTTCCCGGCACTCATCAGTGGTACGACGGCTCGCCCCACCCCTGGGCATTCGCCCGGGTCTGGCACCTCGAACCCTCCCTGTCCGATCCGGATACAGTCTACGCCGGGGTCGAAGACGCCGCCTTGTTCCGATCGGTCGACGGCGGGCAAACCTGGCAAGAGCTTCCCGGCCTCCGGCGCCACAGCTCCGCGTCCACCTGGCAGCCGGGCGCGGGCGGAATGTGTCTGCACACGATCCTGCTGGATCCCCAGGCCCCCGGCCGGATCTTCGTCGCCATCTCGGCGGCGGGCGTGTTCCGCACCGACGACGCCGGCGAGACGTGGCGGCCGATCAACCGGGGCTTGCATTCGGAAGGCATCCCCGACCCGAACGCGGAGGTGGGCCACTGCGTTCACCGCATCACGATGCACCGATCGCGTCCGGGCGTGCTGTTCATGCAGAAGCACTGGGACGTCATGCGCAGTGACGACGCGGGCACTTCTTGGCACGACGTCGGCGAGAACTTGCCCAGTGATTTCGGCTTCCCCATCGAGGTGCACGCACACGAGCCGGACACCATCTACGTCGTTCCGATCAAGAGTGACTCGGAGCACTATCCGCCCGACGGAAAGCTCCGCGTCTATCGCAGCCGGACGGGCGGGCACGAGTGGGAGGCGCTCACGACGGGCCTGCCCCAACGCGACTGCTACGTCAACGTGCTCCGCGACGCGATGGCCGTCGACGCGCTGGACCCGTGTGGCGTGTACTTCGGGACCACCGGCGGGCAGGTCTATGCCTCCGCCGATGCCGGCGACCACTGGGCTCCCGTCGTCCGCGACCTGCCGGCGGTGGTGTCCGTGGAAGCCCAGACCCTGCCATGATCCGGGTCGTGCTCCCGGCCCACTTGCGAGCTCTCGCTCGCGTCGACGGTGAGGTGCACCTGGACGTGGGCGGGCGGGCCACGCAGCGCTCGGTGCTCGATGCGCTCGAGGCCCGCTATCCGACGCTGCGGGGGACGATCCGCGACCACGCCACCCAGCAGCGCCGGGCGCTGGTGAGGATCTTCGCTTGCCAGGAGGACCTGTCTCACGAGTCGCCGGACGCCCCGCTGCCCGAGCCGGTCGTCGCCGGCGCCGAGCCCTTGCTGATCGTCGGCGCCATGGCCGGCGGGTAGGCGCCGGCGTCGGCCGCGTCCCGCGAGTGCTTGCCGGCCCCGCTGGTCAGCCGCTGACGGCGCGGGCGATCCGCGCGGCCAGCCGGGCGGCCTGGGCGTTCGACGGCATGACGATGACGCCGTGGGCGGTGAGCGTGGCCACCTGGGCCTGCCGTCCCTGGGGGTCGCCGTCAGTGCCCACGACGCAGGCGACGATGGCCAGCCCGCGCTGCCGCGCACGCGCGTCGGTGCGCGCCCGCTCGAGCGCGGGGACCAGCTCGCCGGCGGGATCAGGGTGGGCTCCGTAACCCAGGATGACGTCCAGCAACAGGATGGCCGTGGCCGGATCGGCGGCCTCCCGGACGATCCACTCCCGGCGAACGCTCCCGTCGATCATCGGGTGAGGCCGACCCACGGTGAACATGTCCTCGCCGAGGTCGACGACGCGGTGAGCGCCGGCGCCCGACGTCACGTCGGGAGCGACGTCGGGCAGCACCGCTGCCAGAATGGCCCGCGCCTCCCAGGCCAGCGTGCCTCCCGCAAAGACGCCGCTGATGCAGCGTTGCCCCGGCGCCAGCCCGCGCGCGGCCTCGGCCACGAGCCGCTCCACCTCGCCGGCGGGCATGGTGAATTCCGTCGCGATCGGACGCTCCTTCCTGGCCTGGGCCACCGCGGCCCGCGCGCAGTCCTCGAGAGAACCCGATCCCGAGCCGACGAAGTGCGCGACGCAAGGCTTGCCGAGCCGTCCGATCTCCGACGCCAGCCGGGCCGCCACAGCCTTTCCGGGTGGCTTGCCGATCACGCACAGGACTTCGGTAGCCTCGTCCTCGGCGAGCACGACGAGCGCCCGCGACATCATGAGTCCACCGACCGCATCCGTCAGATCGCGCCCGCCTACGCCGATGCCGTGCGAGATGCCTTCGCCGTAGCGGGCGACGAGCGTGCTCACCTCTTGCAACCCCGTCCCCGAAGCCGCGGCGATGCCGATCCGACCGCGGGGCACGGCATTGGCGAATCCTAGCGGCACGCCGTTGAGCAGCGCCGTCCCGCAGTCGGGGCCCATGAGAAACAGCCCCTGACCGAGGGCCAGACGCTTGAGCTCGAGCTCGGCCTCGACGGGAACGTTGTCGCTGAAGAGCATGACGTGCAGTCCCATATGCAGTGCCTTGCGAGCCTCCGCTGCTGCGTAGAGCCCGGGGACGGAGATGAGCGCGAGGCTGGCATCGGGAAGGGTGCGGATCGCCGACGTCAGCGTGCGGGCGCGGCGGTCCGGGGCGCCCGACAAGCCCCCCCGCGCTCGCGGTGGGCCAGTCAGCAGCGCGGTCCGGGCCGCCGCTTCAGCGCCGCTGGCCGCCGCCTCGTCGGCCGCCGCGACCGCGATGAGCAGATCGGCGGGCGCCGTGTCCGGGGCGTCCGGAGGCAGGAGGCCGGCGTCGGCAAGCAGGGCGCGGTTCTGCGGCGTGCCCATCATGGCGGCCGCCCGCTCGACGCCGGGAACGGCCTCCATGTCGCGAGTGAGCCGCATGAGGGTCACCGAGTCGTGATACGCGCTCCGCCAGACGAAGTTCCAGACGGGCATCGCTCAGCCACCGCGCGAAGGATCGAGCCCCGCCAGCGCCCTGAACGCTGCCCGCCTCACCGGGGCGGGGTGATCCCGTAGAGCTTGATCTTGCGGTAGAGGTGGCTGCGCTCGATGCCCAGCCGCTCGGCGGTGCGGGTCATGTTCCAGTCGTTGGCCCGCAGCTCGGTGAGAATGTACGCGCGCTCGAAGTTGTCCCGGGCTTCGCGTAGCGATCGATCGCGGGTGTCGACGGCCGCCGCAGCGGCGTCCTTGGGCCGCAACGGGGCTGGCAGGTCGTCCACACCGATGACGTCGGTCGGCGCCATGATCACCAGCCGCTCCACCATGTTGCGGAGCTCCCGTACGTTGCCCGGCCAGTCGTAGGTCATGAAATAGGCCAGCGCCTCGCCCGACAGCGTCTTGAGGCGCTTGCCGTTCTCCACGCAGACGACGCGGATGAAGTGGTCGATCAGCAGGGGGATGTCTTCCTTACGCGCCCGTAACGGAGGCACCTCGATGGGAATGACGTTGAGGCGGTAGAACAGGTCCTCGCGGAAGCCGCTCCCCAGCAGTGCGCTGAGATCGCGATTGGAGGCGGCGATCACCCGGACGTCGACCTTGATGGTCTCCCGCCCGCCCACGCGCTCGAAGGCCTGCTCCTCCAGGGCTCGCAGTACCTTGGCCTGCGTCTTGAGGCTCATGTCGCCGATCTCGTCCAGAAACAACGTCCCGCCGTCGGCGAGCTCGAAGCGGCCGCGACGGCGGCTGAGCGCGCCGGTGAACGCCCCTTTCTCGTGGCCGAACAGCTCGGACTCGATCAGCTCTTCGGGGATGGCCGCGCAGTTGACCTCCACGAACGGCCGTTCGCGGCGGGCCGACAACGCGTGGATGGCCCGGGCCACCAACTCCTTGCCGCTGCCGTTCTCACCGTGGATGAGGACGCGGCCATTGCTGGGCGCCGCGGTGGCGATCTGTTCGCGAAGCTGGCGGACGGCCGAGCTCTCCCCGATGATCGTCCAGCGCTCCTCCAGCCGCTCCCGCAGCGTGGCGTTTTCCCGCTCGAGCCGCGCGTGCTCGAGGGCGCGGCTGACGGTGAGCAGGGTCTTCTCCAGCGATAGCGGCTTCTCGATGAAGTCGTAGGCGCCGAGGCGCGTGGCCTTGACCGCGGTCTCGATGGTGCCGTGGCCGGAGATCATCACCACCGTCACTTCGGGCCGCTGTCGCTTCAGGTCGGCCAGCGTCTGCAGGCCGTCCTTGCCCGGCATCCAGATGTCCAGGAACACCAGGTCGAACGGCTCGTCGCCCAGCATCACCAGCGCATCGTCGCCGGTGCCCACGGCGGTGACCCGATAGCCTTCATCCTCGAGTACGCCCCGGAGGGTCGACTGAATCGCCGGCTCATCGTCGACGATCAGGATATGCTCGCCGGCCATTGTCGCTCGCTAGGCCTGGGTCTCGACCGCAGCCGACAGGCGCGCCACGGGAAGCTCGACCACGAAGCGGCTCCCCCGCGGGTGGTTGTCCTCCACCCAGACGGCCCCGCCGTGCTCGGTGATGATCTCGTGGACGATGGGCAGCCCCAGGCCCATGCCGGTGGTCTTCGTCGAGAAGTACGGCAGGAACAGCTTGTCCTTGTCCTCGGGCTTGATCCCCGGACCGGAATCGCTCACGATGAGCTGGACGCGGCCTCCGTCGGGCGCCAGCGCGATCTCGATGTCCACGTCCCCTCCGCCGCCCACCGCCTCCACGGCATTGTCGACCAGATTGAGCAGGGCCCGCTTGATGTAGTCGGGGTCGAACTCCAGGAGGGGCAAGTCGTCGGGGTACCGGGTGCTGAACCGCAACGTGGGATGGGACTCGCGGTAGAGACTCGCCACGCTGTCCACCAGGGGGCGCAGGTCAGCGGGCCGCGGGGTGAGCACCGGCATCCGGGCGAATCGCGAGAACTCGTCCACGAGGCGGCGGAGACCGTTGACTTCCTGGATGATGATGCCGGTGCACTCGGCCACCAGCTCGTGGTCGCCGGCGTTACGGGTCAGACGCCGACGCAGGCGCTGGGCCGACAGTTGGATCGGCGTGAGCGGATTCTTGATCTCGTGGGCGATCCGCTGGGCCACTTCGCGCCAGGCGGCCAGCCGCTGCGCTTTGAGCAGCTCGGTGAGGTCGTCTACGACGAGCACGGCTCCGGCGTACTCGCCTTCGGGCCCGCGCAGTGCGGTGGCCGAGGCCAGCAGCGAGACGGTGGCGCCTTTGCGGCGCAGATGGAGCTCCTGATCGACCGCCCCCGCCCGAAGCCGGCGCACCCGCTGGACGAGGCCGATCACGTCGGCCAGGTCGGGACTGCCGAACACCTGCTCCACCGGCCGGCCCACCGCGGTCGCCCCCTGCAGCCCGAACATGGCCGCGGCCGCCCGGTTCAGGGTGGTGACGCAGCCCTGAGGATCCAGGGAGACGACGCCGGTGGTGACCGCCTCCATCACCGTCTCGATGTACCGTCGACGTTCCTCGAGCTCCGTGTGCTTGTCTTGCAGGTCCAGATACGCTTCTTCCAGCTGCCGCTTGGAGCGACCGAGATCTTCGGTCATGCGGTTGAACGAGTCCACGAGGACGCCCAGCTCGTCGTCGGCGCGCACCTGCACCTTGTAGCTCAGGTTGCCGGCCGCCACCTCCCGGGTGCCTTCGGCCAGCTCGGCGATGGGCCCGGTGATGCCGCGGGCCAGATAGAGCCCGAACCAGGTGAAGGAGAACACGATGATCAGGGTCAGCAGCATGAACAGCAGGATGTAGATGCCCTTGATGGGGTTCTTCACCAGCTTGAGCTGCTTGTACTCCAGAAAGGCCTGGGCGATCCCCCGGATCCGGTGTTCCAGTCGCTCGGCCACGTGGGTCCCCACCACGACCGTGCCGAGGATGCGGCGATCGGAGTCGCGGGCCACCACCGGGGCGAAGGCCTCGATGAGATCGCCCGAGTAGACCTCGCGGACCGTGGTGACGTGTTGGCCGGCCAGCCCCAGGCGCAGTTGCCCTTCGTTGATGTCACGGGTCGGCAGCTCGCCCAGGGCCGGGTCGTTGACGTGGGCCAGTTCCTGCCCTTTCGCGCTGAAGACGGTGATGGCGCTGAGCCCCAGCTGTTCCTGCTGCTCGACCAGGTAGGCGGCCAGCGCCTCGCGCCGGGCGTCCTCGAGCAGCGCGTCGCGCTCGACGACGCGGGCGATGTGCTGCCCGTGGCGCAGCGCGGCCGCCTGGAGGTTCTGGTAGTACGTCTGGGCCACCGACAGCGCCTGTTCCAACGGCTGCTCGACCTGCGGCTTGAACCAGCCTTCGATGGATTTGTTGATGAAGTTTGAGGCGATCGTGAAGATCAGGATGGCGGGCGCCAGGGCCAGCGACAGGAAGGCCAGGACGAGCTTCGTCTTGAAGCGTGACCCCAGGAGCTTTCGGCGACGCTCGAACCAGAGCTTGACGAGGTTCCGGAGCAGGAGCACCAGCAGGAGCAGGAAGACGATGAGGTTGAGGTTGAACAGCGCGAACACGACAATGTTCGAGGCAAGCGGGACTTCGGGCACCCGCATCTCGAAGTTCAGGGCCGTGGCCACCACCAAGAAGGCCAGGGCCGCGGTGACGATCACGGCGTTGCGGCGGCGCCGGCTGGGTTCGGTCAGCAGGGGCATCAGCGCACGCGCCGGACCGTCCGATAATCGGATTGCAGCACCGTCTCTTCGGCGGTGCCCGCCATTCGCGCCACGAACGTGTTCTCGCCGTTGAGGGCGGCCTCGGCCCGGACCCGGACGTAGATGACCGCGTTGAGGTCGACGTCGGCGGCCGGGCTGAGCTTGGCGGCCCGCAGCTCCGAGATGACCCGCTGGGCGTCGCGCAGGTCACGTGTGGCATAGATCGGTCGCGTCTCGCCTTTGAGCGAGGCCACGCGGAACTCCTTGCTCACGACATTGTAGGTCAGGTTGCGCTCGATGACCCTGGTGGTGAGCAGGCGGTCGCGCCACCCGCGATTGAGCTGCCAGAGCTCGATGGTAAAGCGGAGGTGGCTAGGGATGCCGCTGTAGATCGGCTCGTCGAACGTCGGGGGCACGGCTCCCACTGCGACGACGTGGACGGTGAAATCGTGGTCGTTGAGATAGACCGCGAGGTCGGTCAGGCGGAGCTCGCCCCGGGCGGACACCGGGACGGCGAGCCACGCGCCGACGATGAACATCAGGAGTCCCGCACGCAGACCTGCCATAAGGCCGACAGGACATTATAGCGTCGGGTCCCGAGCGCGACTCGGGTTAGATGGCGGCGGGGGCGGGCGCCAGGCCGCCGTGCTGAGCCGCCTCCCGGACCGGCAGCGCAACGCCGGCCGGTCGGCGATCGAGGCCGAGGGCTCGTTGAATCGCGACGACGAGGTCGAAGTTCAGGGCGTGGCCGGCGTTGCGGGCGATCACATAGCCCACGACGGGCCGCCCGAGCAGGGCCAGGTCGCCGATGAGGTCCAGAATCTTGTGCCGGACGAACTCGTCCCGATAACGCAGGCCGTTCAGGGCGCCACGCTTGCCCACGCCGATGGCGTTCTCCAGCGAGGCGCCCCGCGCCAGGCCGTTACGGCGCATCTCTCCCAGATCCTTGAGGAACCCGTAGGTCCGCGCCGGGGCGAACTCCTCGACGAACATCCGCTCGGTCGGGGCGCAGGTGATGGCCTGGACACCGATGGCCGGATGGTCGTTGTCCAGCGTGTAGCTGATACGGAAGACGTCGGATGGAAGGATCTGGATCCACCGCCCGCCGCCGCCGACCCGGATCGGGTATGGAACGACGATGGGCCGCTTCGGTGCTGACTGCTCCACCCGGCCGGCGGACGCGAGGAGCGCCACGAAGGGCTTGGCGCTGCCGTCCCCGGCCGGGATCTCCGGCCCGTCCACCTCGATGAGCAGGTTGTCGAGCCCGAGGCCGGCGGCCGCCGCCATCAGGTGCTCGACGGTCTGGATCTTCGTGCCGTTGCGGCCGATCGTGGTCGCGTAATGGGAGTTCATCACGCTTTCGGGCGCTGCCGCGATGGCGTCGTCGTCGCCCTGGCGGAAGACGATGCCGGAGTTCGCCGGCACTGGAGACACCCTGATACGGGCCGGCTTGCCGGAGTGCAGGCCGACGCCCTCGAGCTCGACTGGTCGGCGGATCGTACGCTGGTGCATAGCCGGGTGGAAGGTGAGCAACCTGGGTGCCAGACGGCACGGGAGATCTAACGCTATGTTTTTCCAGACTAAATATAGTGACTACGGAGTCCGGGATCGCTGTCGCGTCGCAGCCGTGCAACATGCCGGAGGGGGGGCTGTCTCATTTAGGAAACATGCTCGCCACCGAGATCTCCGAACCTGAACTGCAGTACCGCGATAACGGAGAGGCCGGCAGTTTCCGTGCGCAGGGTCCGTGGCCCGAGAGAGGCGAGCGACCACCCGCGCACGCTGGCGCGCCCCACCTCCTCGAGGCTCAGGCCACCCTCTGGTCCGACGAGCACGACCGCGGTGGCCGGCACGCGGCCGAGGTCCTCGCAGAGGCTGGCCAGCGACGGCGCTTGACCTTCCCACAGGCACAGGCGCAGGTCCGCCGAAGTGACGTCGGAATCCAACCACTCGTCCAGCGAGCGAGGCACCTCGACCTGGGGGATGAAGGCCCGGCCGCTCTGCTTGCTCGCCTCCTTGGCCACGCGTTGCCATCGACGCGCTCGATCGCGCCAGCGGCCGGGGTCGGCCCGAACGACGGTGCGCTCGGTGAGGGCGGGCATCACGCGCCGGACCCCCAGCTCCGTCGCGGCCCGGACGATGGCTTCCATCTTGTCGCCCTTGGGCACGCCCTGCACCAGGCTGATGGCGAGCGGGGACTCCGAGGCGCTCGGCGCCACGCGGAGAATCATGCCGGTCGCGGCCTCGCCCAACTGCTCGAGCCGGACGGTGTAGTCGTGGCCGCGCCCATCGACCGCGACGACCAGGTCTCCGGGGGTCAGGCGCAGCACGGCGCTCATGTGACGGCTTTCCGCTTGGTCGAAGGCGACGCGGTCGCCGCTGATCTGCTCCGGCGTCACCGTGAAGCGTCGCGGGCCGCTCACGCTACCCGTCTCAGCACGAGGGTGCTCCAGCCGTCCACGGAGCGAACGGTGACCGGAACGAAGCCGTGCGCCGTGATCGTGGCGCTGACGGCCGGCGCTTCCGGATCCAGGATGCCGCCGAGCACCAGGGCGCCAGCGGGCGCGACATACCGAGCGTAGTGGGGGCCCAGACGCAGGTGAGCGGGCGCCAGCAGATTGGCGAGCACGAGGCCGGCGGCCGCCGAGGTGAGACTTCCCGCGTCGCTCTGCAAGGGCCGCACGCGCTCCGTCACGCCGTTGCGGCGGGCGTTGGCCGCGGCGCAGGCGAGCGCGTCGGGATCATCATCCACGGCCAGCACGGTCAAGACGCCGAGCCGGACCGCGGCGATGGCCAGGATCCCCGAGCCCGTCCCCAGGTCGATCGCTGTCCGCGGCGATGCCCGCTCCATGATGTCCTCCAGACTTTCCAGGCAGCCCTGTGTGCTGGCGTGGTGACCAGTGCCGAAAGCCCGGCCGGGGTCGATCACGATCGGGATGCGCTCGCCAGCCGCGCACGCGTCCCAGGGCGGCGCGATGAGCAGCCGGCGGCCCACCGACAGCGGGCGGAAGTGAGCGCGCCAGGCCTGGGACCAATCGACGTCGGCCACGCGGCTCAGGGTCGAGTCCTGCGGCGCGGGAAGTCCGAGGGCTCGTAACCCGGCCAGGTAGTTCGCCAGGCGGGTCCCGATGCCGGCTCCCGCGCCGGGAGGGAAGAAGGCCCGCAGCCGCAGCTCGCGTCCCGGCGCCTCCTCGCCCACGACGCCCAGGGCGCCGAGCTCCCAGAGAAAGTTGGTCAGCGCCTCCTCGACCGCCTCGGGTGCGCTGATGGCCAGCTCCCAGTACGCGCTGCTCATTCGGGGGCAGGCCGACGCCCGCGTCAGCCGATCAGCTTCTTCATGCGCTCGAGGAACGCGCCCAGCAGCGGGCCGCTGTGGCCCCTGGCGGCGGCCTCGAAGGCCTGCAGCGCCTCGCGCTGCGCCGCGTTCAGCTTCTGGGGGACTTCGAGCAGGAGGCGGTAGCAGGCATCACCGTGACCGCGCTCGCGCAGGCGCGGCATGCCGCGGCCTCGCAGCCTCAAGATCTGATTCGGCTGAGTGCCCGCCGGAATCTTCAGCGACGCGGTGCCCGAGATCACCGGCACCGTGACTTCCGCGCCGAACACGAGCTGGGGATAGGTCACCGGCAGCGTGCAGTAGAGATCCGCGCCGTCGCGGGTGAAGAGCTCGTGCTCCCGGACTCGCACCACCACGTACAGGTCGCCCGCGGGCCCGCCGCCCAGTCCGCTCGCCCCCTCTCCGGGCATTCTCAGCTGCATGCCATCGTCGATCCCGGGCGGGATCTTGACCGAGAGCAGCCGCTCGGCCCGCTGGCGGCCCTCGCCGCGACAGGCCCGGCACGGATCGCGGTTGAGCTCGCCTTCCCCGTGACACTTGGGGCAGGTGCGCGCCACCGTGAGGAAACCCTGGCTGATTCGTATCTCGCCGCGCCCGTGGCACGTGTCACAGGTCGTGCGGCGGCCCCCCGGCTCGACACCGCTGCCGTGGCAGGCCTCGCAGCGGTCCAGGCGGGGCACCTGGATCTTCGTCTCGGTGCCGCTGGCCGCCTCCTCCAGCGCAATGGCCAGCTCGTACTGCAGGTCTTCGCCGCGGGCGGCCCGCCCGCGGCGGCCCCGGCCGGAACCGGCGAAGAAGCTCTCGAAGATGTCATCGAACAGCGTGCCGAAACCCTGGTCGAACCCGGTCGTGACGCCGACGGTCCCGAAGCGATCGTACTGGGCCCGCTTGTCGGGATCGGACAGGATGGCGTAGGCTTCGTTGACCTCCTTGAAGCGCTCCTCGGACTGCTTGTCGCCCGGATTCCGGTCGGGGTGGTACTGCAGGGCGAGCTGCCGATAGGCTTTCTTGAGGTCGACGTCGCTTGCGCTGCGGGGGACCCCCAGCACCTCGTACAAATCGCGGGGCGGCATCTACCCGAGGCGGAGAGGCAGCCGGATCATGCGGCGTCCTCGTCGGGGGCCGCCGCGACCGCGACCTGGGCAGGACGGAGCACCCGGCCGTGGAGGAGATACCCGGGAGCGATCTCCGATACGACCGTTCCCGGTTCCTCGGTGGCGCTGATCACCCGCGCGGTCGCCTCGTGGCGTGTGGGATCGAAGGCCTGCCCGAGGGCGGAGTACCGGGCCATCCCGTGGCGCTCGAGCACGCGCAGCAGCTCGCGCTGGATGAGCTCCACCCCTTCCAGGACCCCCTTGGCGTCTGCCGTGGCCCGCGCCGCGGCGAGCGCCCGGTCCAGGTTGTCGAGCGCCGGCACGAGATCGCGGAGAAGCGTCTCGTTGGCGTAGCGGGTGTAGTCCTCCCGGTCGCGCTGTGCGCGACGGCGCATGTTCTCCGTTTCGGCGAGCGCGCGGAGCAGGCGGTCGCGCTGTTCTTCGAGCTGGCGTTTGAGCTCGGCCACCTCGCTCTCGGCCGCCGGCTGATCGTTCCCGGTGTCGGTCCGTTCGTCGTCTCTCATCTCAACGAATTATAGCAGCCGCTCGGTGCTCGCCTGGCTCGCCGGGTCGACGCGGTCAGGACGGCAGGTAGAGATCCTGCCGGGCCCGCGACAGTGCCTCGGTGACGTGGCGCGCCGTCTCGTTCACCACCGAGATGACCTCGGGGTAGGGCAGGCGGCGAGGGCCGACCACACCCAGGATTCCGAGAACCTGGTTGCGGTACAGGTAGGTCGATGTGATCAGCGTGCACTCCCGCATCTCCGCGTAGGGATTCTCCTCGCCGATGGTGACATGCACCCCCTGGTCCTCGGCGAGGCCGGCCATGAGGCTGGCCAGCCGCTCCTTCTGCTCGAACGTCCGCAGGAGCTCGCGCGTCGTCTCCAGGTCCCAGAATTCCGGATGGTCCAGCATGTTGATCGCGCCGCTGATATAGAGCGTACGGCCGCGGAGCATCTCCACGACCTGCTCGGTGATGGCCCGGGCCCGCGTATGCAGCTCGTCCAGCGGGTCGGCCGGGGCCGTCTCCATCGCCACGATGCTCGCCACCGTGCGGTCCCGGAAGCGCCGCATCAGCTCCCGCCCGATCTTCCGAACCTCCTCGGCGGGAAGCGGTGGGTCCAGGCTGATCGCCCGCGCCGTAACCCATCCGGTCTCCGTCACCAGGACGGCCAGCGCCCGGTCGGGCTCGAGCGGGATGAGCTCGACCCGGTTGATCGTCGTATGCCGTAGCGGCGGGGCCAGCAGGAGGCCGGTCATCTTGGTCACGGCCGACAAGTGCTCGGACGTGCGCTCCATGAAGTCGTCGATCCCGGTGCCCCGGGGGGGCAGCGCCTCGGTCGCCGGGGAGCCGGACGTGGGCCGCGGGAACGAGTCGACGTACAGGCGGTAGGCCTTGTCGGTCGGCACGCGGCCGGCGCTGGCGTGGGGCTGGGTCAAATACCCCATCTCCTCGAGATCCGCCATCACGTTCCGGATGGTGGCCGGGGAGAGGTTGCGAAAGTACCGTTTGGCGAGCAGGCGCGAGCCCACAGCCTCCGCCGAGTCGACGTATTCCCGGATCAACGCGATGAGGACATCGCGGTGACGTTTATCCATCCGTGTTCTTGTAACAATCGGGTCTGAGCAAGTCAAGGCGGGCACGGCCGAACGGCCTAGAGAAGCTCGACGAACAGGGCGTCGGACAGGAGGAATCCGGACTCCGTGAGGGTGACCCGCTCGGCGTCGGCCCGGACCAGTTTCGCCTGCTCCCAGTCGGCGACCAGGCCCCCAAGCCGCGGATCATCGAGCAACCGCTGCTCCAGCCAGGCCCGTGGCACCCCGTCGGCCGTGCGGAGCCCCAGGATGAGCCGCTCGGCGAGCCGCTGGCGCGGCGTCAGGCGCTCCCACGTCTCGACAGGCAGGGCTCCCGTATCGAGCGCGGCGACGTAGCGCGGCACCGGCTTGTGGTTGCTGTACCGGACGTCGCCGAGGAATCCGCAGGCGCCGGGGCCACAGGCCAGGTATTCGGCGGCCTGCCAGTAGATCAGATTGTGCCGCGAGCGGAAGCCGGGGCGCGCGTAGTTCGAGATCTCGTAATGCTCGAGCCCGCGGACGCGTGCGGCGTGGGCCAGCGCCCAGTATTGCTCGATGACGACGTCCTCCGTCGGCAGCTCGGGCGCTCCCGCCGATCCCCACAGGCTCCCCGCGTCCAGAGTGAGCCCGTAGGCGGAGAGGTGATCGGGCCGCCAGTCGAGCACCTGCCCGACCGTCCCGGCCCAGGCGGCGGTGTCCACGCCCGGGAGACCGTACATGAGATCTACGCTCACGTTGTCAGCCCCGCTGGCGCGGGCCGCCTCGAACGCGGCCCGTGCGTCGGCGGCTCCATGACGACGGCCGAGCCGGGTCAGCACGCCGTCGTCCAGGGCCTGGACTCCCAGGCTGAAGCGGTTGACGCCGGCGGCGCGATAGCCGGCGAAGGTCTGGACCGACACGCTTTCCGGATTGCATTCGAGCGTCACCTCGACATCCCCGGCGACCCGGAATTCCCCGCGGAGCACTGCCAGCAGAGCGGCCACGTCGTCGGGATGCAGCAGGCTGGGCGTGCCTCCGCCGATGAAGATGCTCACCAGCGTGACCGCGCCCGCCCAGGGCAGAGCCCCCAGCAGCCTGATCTCCCGATCGGCGGCCACGAGGTAGCGGCCCAGCGCGGCTTGGTCGAACGGGGCCGTGTTGAACGAGCAGAAGTGACATCGCGCCTCACAGAACGGCATGTGGATGTAGAACCCCAGCTCGTTGCCGCTCGGCCGCGTCTCTCCCAGAATGCCCAGCGGCGAAGCGGCCAGTGCGTCTGTGAGGCGTCCGCGGGCAGGGGGTGCGGGGACCCCTGTGAGACCCGTTTCCCTGGCGGCCGTCCGGGCGCGGAGGCGGATCAAACCGTGGTCACGACTCACTTCAGGCGATGACTCAAGCGCCACGGTAGTTGCGGCGGGGCACGGGCGTGGCGACAGCCCGGGTGCCCGTGCCCGGTTTCAAGGTATGTACTTGCCGAGCCGCCACCACCGCATCCAGTGCCGCTCGCTATTCCACGACCAGTAGATCAGGAAGGCTTTGCCCTTGATCTTCTCCCGGCGGACGAACCCCCAGTAGCGGCTGTCCTGAGAATTGTCGCGGTTGTCCCCCATGACGAAGTAGGAGTCGGGCGGCACCGCGGTCGGCTCGCATCCGTAGGCGTAGCCGCAGTACGTCTGGCCGGTGCCGGTGTGGCCGGAGTTGGGCGCGGTGTGCTTGACGTAGGGTTCCCGCAGCCGCTGCCCGTTGACATGCACATCATGGCCCCGGATGACGATCTGGTCGCCGGGCACCCCGACGATCCGCTTGATGAAGTCTCGCTTCTCGTCCTGAGGGTACTTGAACACGATGATGTCGCCCCGCTGCGGCTCCCGCAGACCGGGCATGTGGATGTCCGTGAAGGGCAGCTCGGGTCCGTACAGGAACTTGTTGACGAGGATGTAGTCCCCCACCAGGAGGGTGTCCATCATCGACCCGGACGGGATGGTGAAGGCCTGGACCACCAGCGTGCGGATGATCAGGGCCAGGACGATCGCGATGACGATCGCCTCGCCGTACTCCCGAACCAGCGACTTCCGGCGTCCCTTGGTCCCGACCGTCTCGGTCGCCGCCCCGTCGCCGTCGCGCGATCCCGTGACCGGTACCCGTATTTTTGATTCCACCTCGACTTTTCGGTCGTCCATGTCAGCTCTTGAGAACGGTGAGGAAGGCTTCCTGAGGTACCTCGACCTTGCCCACCTGCTTCATGCGCTTCTTGCCTTCTTTCTGCTTTTCGAGCAGCTTGCGTTTCCGGGTGATGTCTCCTCCGTAGCATTTGGCGGTGACGTTCTTGCCCATGGCCTTGACCGTCTCCCGGGCAATGACCCGGCTGCCGATGGCGGCCTGGATCGCGACTTCGTAAAGCTGGCGCGGGATCACCCCGCGGAGCTTCTCCACCAGCGTCTTGCCCCGCTCGTAGGCCTTGTCCCGGTGGACGATGATGCTCAGGGCATCGACGGGATCGCCGTTGAGGAGGATGTCGAGCTTCACGAGATGGGACGGCCGAAAGTCGGAGAACTCGTAGTCGAAGGAGGCGTAGCCCCGGGAGATCGACTTCAACGTGTCGTAGAAGTCGATGACGATCTCGGCCAGCGGGAAGTCGAAGCGGATGTGCACGCGCTTGCCGAGGTATTCCAGGGACTTGTGCTCGCCACGCTTCTCCTGGGCCAGTTTGTAGATGGCCGTCATGAACTCGGTGGGCACGTACACCGAGGACTTCACGTAAGGCTCTTCCATCGCCTCGATGTGATCGGGGGTGGGAAGCTTCGACGGGTTGTCGATGTCCAGGACCTCGCCGGCGGTCGTCAGGACCCGGTAGCGCACCGAGGGCGCGGTGACGATGACCGACAGGTTGAACTCACGCTCCAATCGTTCCTGGACGATCTCCATGTGGAGCAGGCCCAGGAAGCCGCAGCGGAAGCCGTAGCCGAGTGCCAGCGAGGTCTCCGGCTCGAAGTTGAACGCGGGGTCGTTGAGCCGAAGCTTCTCCAGGGCGTCGCGCAGCGCCTCGTAGTCGGTGTCCTCGATGGGATAGAGGCCCGCGAAGACCATCGGCTTGGCGTCGCGATACCCGGGAAACGGCTCGGCGGTGGGGCGGGCCGCCTCGGTGATGGTCTCGCCGACTTTCGCATCGGACACGCGCTTGATGGAGGCCGTGAGATACCCGACCTGGCCGGCCGACAGCTCCTCGACCTGCCGCATCTCGGGCGTGAAGACCCCCACCTGCTGGACCTCGTAGGTCCGCCCGTTGGACATGAGGAGGATCCGCGTTCCGGCCCGCACGCGCCCGTCCTGCAGCCGCAGGTACACGACGACGCCCTGGTACGAGTCGTAGAAGGAGTCGAAGACCAGGGCCTTGAGGGGGGCTGCCGCGTCGCCGGTGGGAGGCGGAATGCGGCTGACGATCGCCTCCAGCACCTCCGGCACTCCGGTGCCGTGTTTGGCCGAGATGGCCAGCGCGTCGGCGCCATCCAACCCCAGGACTTCCGAGATCTGGGTCCGCGTGCCCTCCTCGTCGGCCGCGGGGAGATCGATTTTGTTGATGACGGGGATGATCGCCAGCCCGGCATCGGCGGCCAGATAGTAGTTGGCCAGGGTCTGAGCTTCGATGCCCTGGGAGGCGTCCACGATCAGCACGGCGCCCTCGCAGGCCGCCAGCGCCCGGGACACTTCGTAGGAGAAGTCCACATGTCCCGGCGTGTCGATGAGGTTCAGGGTGTATTCCTGGCCGTCGCGGGCCCGGTAGAGAAGGCGGACGGTGTGGGCCTTGATCGTGATCCCGCGTTCGCGCTCGAGGTCCATGGAATCGAGCACCTGATCGACGGCCTTCTTGGCGTCCATGGTACCGGTCAGCGCGAGCAGACGATCGGCCAGCGTCGACTTGCCATGGTCGATGTGGGCGACGATCGAGAAATTGCGGATGCGGGCCAGCGTCATGACGCCTCAGTCTACCATCAGCGAGTGATCCGAGCCCCGTCGCTCACGACGGTTCCGGCCGCCACCACGGCGCCCCCCGCGATGGTGGCGTCGCTGCCGATGCGAACGTCGTTGGCGATCACGCACTCGCGAAGGACGGCGCCGGCTCCGATTTGCACACGCTCCCAGACCACCGCCTCCTCCACGCGGGCCCCGGAGCCGACCACGGAGCCGGCCCCGATGACGGTCCGCGGCCCTACCCTGGCTCGGTCTTCCACGCGCGCGGCGGCGCCGATGACGACGGCGCCTTCCAGGCGGGCGTCCGAAGCCAGGACGACGTCCTCGGCCACCCAGGCCGCGCCCTGCCGCCGCCCAGCGGGAACCAGCGACGTGCGCACCCGCCCGTCGAGCAGGTCCATCTGGGCGATGCGATAGGCGTCGGGGCTCCCGATGTCCCGCCAGTACGCGGTGGGGCACCAGGCGAAGCAGGCGACGCCGTCGGCAATCAGGGCGGGGAAGACCTCGCGCTCGATCGAGACGGCCCGTTCGGCAGGGATTCGCCGCAGCAATTCGGCGTCGAGCAGGTAGACGCCGGCGTTGATCGTGTCCGCCGTGAGAGGCTCATCCGTCGCCGGCTTCTCCCGAAAGCGATGGATACGGCCGTCGGCATCGATTTCGACCAGGCCGTACGGTCGGGGATCGGGGACCCGCGTCAATAGAATGGTGAGGCGGGCCTGCCGCGCCTCGTGGAACCTGGCCATCGCCGTGAGGTCGACGTCGGTCAGGATGTCGCCGTTGAGCACCCAGACCCGGCCGCGGACGAGATCGGCCGCGTTGCGCACGCCCCCGCCCGTGCCCAGCGGCTCCTTTTCCACGACGTACCGCAGCCCGGCGCCCAACATCGCGACGCCCATCGCGTCCCTGACGTCTTCCACCCGGTATGAGCACGTGAGGATCACGTCGCCCACGCCGTGCTGACTCAGCAGTGCGAGCTGATAGGCGAGAAAGGGCCGGTTCAGGAGCGGGACCACCGGTTTGGCGCGAGCCAGCGTCAGCGGGCGAAGCCGCGTCCCCTGGCCTCCGGCGAGGATGACGGCCTGGGCGCTCAGCTGTTCGGCGCCCAGGGCTGGGCCTCGTCGATGAGCATGACGGGGATGCCGTCGCGGATCGGGTAGGCCTTGCGGCAGGCCGGACAGATGATACGCGTCTCCTCGAACCGGAGATCGCCCTTACAGGCCGGGCAGACCAGGATAGCTTTGAGCTCATCGTCGATCATGGCGTCACCCCCTTTCTTTAAAGTGCTCGAGCGTGCGCGTCAGGCCCTCGTCGAGCGCGGTGGCCGGGGTCCAGCCCAGCACGGCCTTCACGCGGCCGGCGTCGAGAACGCTGCGACGCTGTTCCCCCGGCTTGGCCGGGCCGTGCACGGGAGCCCGGTCGATCCGGGCCAGCCGGGCCAGCCGCCGGTAGAGCTCGTTCACCGTCGTCTCGATGCCGGTGGCGATGTTGAACACGCCCATGGCATCGGCGCGGGTCAGGGTCCGCACCACGGCGTCGGCGACGTCGTCCACGTAGACATAGTCGCGAGTCTGCTCGCCATCACCGTTGATGAGACAGGACTGCCCGCTCAGGAGGCGGTGGGTGAAGATGGCGACCACGCCGGCCTCTCCGTGCGGATTCTGCCGGGGCCCGTAGACGTTGGCCAGCCGCAGCGACACCCCGCGGCCACCGCCGAGGTCCGCCCAGACCTCCAGGTATCGCTCGGCCGCGACCTTGGACACCCCGTAGGGGGACGTGGCCCGCGTCGGGTGGTCCTCCGGAGTGGGCAGCACGTCGGTGTCGCCATAGGCGGCGCCTCCGGTGGACGTGTAGACGACGCGGCCCACCCCGACCCGGCGGCAGGCCTCGAGCAGGTTGAGCGTACCGAGGAGGTTCACGCTGGCGTCGAAGGCCGGATCGATCACGGAGCGCGCCACCGCCGCCTGAGCGGCCACGTGGACGACGGCCTCGGGCCGCTGGGCGGCAACGATGCCGGCCAGGCGGGCGCTGCGGATGTCGCAGACCTGCAGCGTCGCTTGGGGGTGGAGATTCGCAGCCCGACCGCTGCTCAGGTTGTCGACGACGACGACCGTGTGCCCGTCGGCGACGAGGCGGTCGACGACGTGGGAGCCGATGAAGCCGGCTCCGCCGGTGACCAGAACTTTCACCGGCCCAGCTTCCTGCGAAACCAGTCGATGGTGAGCCGGAGGCCTTCCTCGCTATCCAGGCGCGGCTCCCAGCCGAGCAGGGTGCGAGCGCGCGTGATGTCGGGTTGGCGCACCTTGGGGTCGTCCTCGGGCAGGGGCCGGAAGACGATCTCGCTGGGGGACGCCGTGAGGCGGATGATTCGCTTGGCCAGCTCCAGCAGGGTCATCTCGTGGGGATTGCCCAGGTTGACGGGCTCGTTGATCGGCGCCTGCATCAAGCGCCAGATGCCCTCCACCAGGTCGTCGATGTACTGGAAGGATCGGGTCTGCGAGCCGTCGCCGAAGACGGTGAGGGGCTGGCCGGTGAGGGCCTGGGTGACGAAGGCCGGAATGGCCCGGCCGTCGTTGAGCCGCATGCGGGGGCCGTGACAGTTGAAGATCCGGGCGATACGAGTGTCGATGCCGTGCGTCCGGTGATAGGCCATCGTCAGGGCCTCGGCGAAGCGCTTGGCTTCGTCGTACACGCCGCGCGGGCCCACCGGATTGACATGGCCCCAATAGTCCTCGCGCTGAGGATGCACGAGCGGGTCGCCGTACACCTCCGATGTGGAGGCCAGCAAGAAGCACGCCCGCTTGGCCTTGGCCACCCCGAGGGCCTGGTGCGTGCCCAGCGCCCCCACCTTGAGGGTCTGGATGGGCAGGGCCAGGTAGTCGTTGGGGGAGGCGGGACTGGCAAAGTGCAGGATCCAGTCGAGCTCACCCTCGACCTCGATGTAGTGCGTGACGTCGTGGCGGACCAGCGTGAAGCCGGGGTCGTCGCGGAGGGGGGCCACATTCTCCGGCGTGCCGGTGATGAAGTTGTCCATGCACACGACACGCGCGGAGCGCCGCAGCAGGAACTCGCACAGGTGGGAGCCGATGAAGCCTGCGCCGCCGGTGATGAGCACCCGCATGGTGGCGGGCTAGGCGGGCAACACCGGCTTGCGGCCGATGGAGTAGTACTCGAACCCGAGGCGGCGCATGCGCTCCGGCTCCCAAAGATTCCGCCCGTCGAAGATCACCGGCCGGCGCATCAGGCCGCGCACGCGCTCCAGGTTGAGAAACTTGAACTCGTTCCACTCGGTGACGAGGACGAGCCCGTCGGCCCCGGTCGCCGCCTCGTAGGGAGAATCGCAATAGCTGACCGCGGCCGACAGCGCCTTGCGGGCATTGGGCACCGCCACCGGATCGTAGGCCCGGACCCGGGCACCAAGAGCGAGCACCCGGCCGATGACCTCGATCGACTTCGCCTCGCGCATGTCATCGGTGTTGGGTTTGAAGGCCAGCCCCAGGATGGCCAGGGTCTTGTCGTCCAACGGATCGAGCGTCTTCCGGATCTTCTCGACGAAGTGGGAGACACGGTCGCGGTTGATGTCGATCACCGCCTTGAGCAGCCGGAAGTCGTAGCCGAGCGTGGCGGCGGTGTGGATCAACGAGTCGGTGTCTTTGGGAAAGCAGCTTCCCCCGAAGCCGAGCCCGGCCTGCATGAACGCCGGCCCGATGCGGGCGTCCAGGCCGACCCCTTTGGTGACCTGAGCGACGTCGGCACCCGCCAGCTCGCAGATATTGGCGATGGCGTTGATGAAGGAGATCTTGGCGGCCAGACAAGCGTTGGAGGCGTACTTGATCATCTCCGCCGACGGCACATCGGTGATGATCATCGGGCGCTCCAGCGGGGCGTAGAGCTCGAGCAGGATCATGGCCACCTGCTGGTTGGAGGCGCCGATGACGATCCGATCCGGGCGCAGGGTATCCTCGATGGCCGAGCCCTCGCGCAGGAACTCCGGGTTCGACACCACGTCGAAGGGCACCGGCCTGGGCTGGTGTCGCTGGATCACATCGCGCACGAGGTCCCCGGTGCCCACCGGCACCGTCGACTTGTTCACGATCACCGTGTGCCGCTCCATGGCCTGCCCGATGCCCTTGGCCACCGCCTCCACCGCCGTCAGGTCGGTCTGGCCGTTGTTGCCGGCCGGCGTGGCCACCGTGATGAAGACGATCTGCGATCGTTTGACAGCGGCGGCCAGATCGACGGTGAAGCGCAGGCGCCCATCGGTGACGTTTCGGGCGACCATCTCCTCCAGCCCCGGCTCATAGATGGGCATCCGGCCGGCTTCCAGGGCGGCGATCTTATCCGGCTGGTTGTCCACACAGATGACCTCGTTGCCGAGGTCGGCGAACACCGCGCCGGTGACGAGACCGACATAGCCGGTTCCGACTACGCAGATGTTCATGGAGGTTGGCCAGACCCATGATAGCAGAGGCAGGCAAGCTTGAACGAGCCCGCGACGATCGACCGGGCGTGAACGACCGCCGGCTCAGGCTACCAGGGGGCCGTCGTCCGTCGGGTCGGAATCCGCGAGCCCGTCGATCTGCTCGCGGGCGTTGCGCTGCGCCTCGCCCAGGGAATCAAAGCGGTGGCCCGAGATCGTGATGGTATTGCTTTCATCCCGGGCCTTCCACATCCACTCCCGTCGATGGCGACCGACGGGCACGAACTCCACTCTGACCGGCACGTGACTCCTCCAACCTTCGAATGCCGCGAGCGGAGGTGCAATGCCAGTGCCAGGCAAGTTTAGGTGCGCGTCGGACGTGTGCCTCCAGGACTAGGCGTCGTCCCGCTCGGCGGCGACCCACCGGAAGAACACGAGGGTGAAGACGGCCAGCGGGACCACGCCGGACGGGACCCACATGAGGACCCCGCCCAGGCGCTGGTCGACCAACGGGTCTACGCCCAGGCTCGAGGCGGCCGCGGCGTACGAGGGATAGAGCACCTGCTCGGCGGCGGTGATCATCGCCGCCACCACGGTCATGGGCACGCCGAAGACGAACAGGTAAAGCAGCTGGGCCCCGTAGGGCAACGCCGGCAGAAGCCGCGACGGGCTCAACACCGGCCACCACGCGAGCACGGCCGCCGCCACGAGTGCGGCGTGCTCGAGGGCGTGCCAGCCGGCAGAGCCCAGGGCGCGCTCGAAGGGGCCCGGGAGGTGCCACACGACGAGGGCCGCCTCGTACAGGATCAGCGCCGACACCGGATGGGTGACCGCACGCGCGACGCGCCGGCCGGCGAGCGGCCGGAGGAGGCGGGCGAGGATCCCGTCGATCATCCAGTCCGGCGTGCCGGCCAGGAGCAGGGGCGGCACCACCAGCATCAGAAGCAGGTGCTGCACCATGTGGGCGCTGAACAGGGCTTGCTCGGCCAGGTCGTGCAGCGGTCCGTTGACGGCGCCCAGGGCGGCCAGCAGGCCGGCGCCGAACGCCATGGTCCTTTCGACGGGCGGGCGCCACCGCCGGCGCCACCACGCCAGAGCCCACATCATAAACAGCGCGGCCGCCCCGACGAGGCTCTCCAGGTGGATCATCGCCCGAGCACCAGGAACTCCCCGTAGAGCGTCAGCAGCGCCAGCCCCAGGCTGATGGCGACGACGAGCGGACCCACGAAGAGCACGGTCAGCGAGCGGCCCTCGTAGCGGAGGTGCATGAAGAACAGCACCACCAGCGCGAACTTCGCCGTCGACATGACGAGCAGCAGCGGCACGATGACGGGGGCCAGACGCCGGATATAGATGACCCCGAATTCCAGCGCGGTGATCAGCGTCAGGATGACGGCGACCGCGACGTAGGTACGAACGGTCGCGTGATGCGGGGCGTTGCTCTTCATGACGGGACGAGGTAGACGAGGGTGAAGATGGCGATCCAGACGATGTCGACGAAATGCCAGTAGAGCCCGGCCACTTCTACCTTGACGGCGTCCTTCGCGCCGAGCCGACCACGCAGGTCCAGGACCAGCAGCGAGCACAGCCAGACCACTCCCAGGGCCACATGCGCCCCGTGGAAGCCAGTGAGTACGAAGAACGTCGATCCGAAGAGGTTCCGGCTGAGCGTGAGCCCCTCGTGCACGAAGTGGGTGAACTCGTAGGCCTGGAACCCCAGGAAGATGATGCCGAAGAGGGCCGTGCCGGCCAGCCACAGGCGGGCCTGGATCCGATCGTCCCGCTGGACGGCGCCCAGGGCCAGCACCATGAGGAGGCTGGACATCAGCAGATCGAAGGTGCTGAGCGTGGTGAGGGGGATGTTGAGGATTTCGTCGGGATAGGGCCCGATGACGCTGCCCCCTCGGTAGGCCATGTACGTCGCGATCAGGGTGCCGAAGAACAGGCACTCGGATCCGAGGAAGGTCCACATCCCCACCTTGCGATGGTCGACGCCGAGGGCGCCCGTCTGGTCGACGTAGAGGGGGTCACCGTGATGCTGCAGCGTGAAGCGGAAGGCACCGCACACGGTCACCAGCGCCCCCGCCAGCACGACGCCCACGTGGATCAGCGCGCCCGCGGCCGCCACGCCCACGCCCAGCGCGGTCAGCAGCGGCCAGCCTGAAGGCGCCGGCAGGTGGAGGTCGTGGCTCGCCGCCGGCGGGGCCAGCGGCGGCCGCCGGGGGCCGTACTTCTCCCGCCAGAACGTGTCGCGACCGTAGATCGGCGGGACGGTATCGAAGTTGTGAGCCGGCGGCGGGGACGGGATCCGCCATTCCAGGGTTCGCCCGTCCCACGGATCGGCGGGGGCCCGTTGGCCCCGGCGCAGGCTGACAAGCGCGTTGAGGATGAAGAGCAGCACGGCCACCGCGATGCCGAAGGCGCCGATCGAAGAGACCAGATTCCACAGCGACCAGCCGGCCCCCTCGGGGTACGTGAAGATCCGGCGGGGCATGCCCACGGCGCCCAGGTAGTGCTGGGGGAAGAAGGCGACGTTGAAGGCGAGGAAGAGCGTCCAGAACTGCCAGCGTCCCCAGCGCTCGTCGAGCAGGCGTCCGGTCATCTTCGGCCACCAGTAGTAGGCGCCGGCGAAGAGCCCGAAGAGACTGCCCCCGATGAGCACGTAGTGCAGGTGCGCGACGACGAAATAGCTGTCGGTCTGCTGCAGGTCCACGGGCGGCGACGAGTGCATGATGCCGCTGAGCCCGCCGATGGTGAAGGAGGCGATCAGTCCGGCCGCGAAGTGCAAGGCCGTCGTGGGCCGGATGCTCCCGCCCCAGAGGGTGGCCAGCCAGTTGAAGATCTTCACGCCGGTGGGGATGGCGATGAGCATGGTGGCGATCGAGAACGCGGTGTCGGCGATGGGCCCCATCCCCGCCGCGAACATGTGGTGACTCCACACCCCGAAGCCGAAGAAGCCGATGAGCACGCCGGAATAGATCACGACGGGAGCGCCGAACAGGGGCTTCCGGGCGAAGGTCGGCAACACCTCGGAGACGATGCCGAAGGCGGGCAGGATGAGGATGTACACCTCGGGGTGGCCGAAGATCCAGAACAGGTGCTGCCAGAGGTGGAGGTCGCCGCCCGCCGTCACGTCGTAGAACCGGGTGCCGAAGAACCGGTCGAACATGAGGAAGATCAGCCCCACCGTGATGGGTGGAAAGGCGAGCAGGATGAGGAACTGCACGACCAGGGTCATCCACACGAACACCGGCATGCGCATGAGGGTCAGGCCCGGCGCTCGCATATTGAGAATCGTGACGACGAAGTTCACGGCGGCGATCAGGGAGGACACCCCCAGCACCTGCAGGCTGAGCAGCCAGAAATCCACGCCGGCCGTGGGCGAGAACGGCCGCAGGGTGAGATTGGCGTAGCCGAACCAGCCGACATCGGGCGGCGTGCCGGCCAGGAAGCTGGCGTTGAGGAGCAGCCCGCCGGCCAGGAAGAGCCAGTAGGACAGGGCGTTGAGCCGGGGGAAGGCCACGTCGCGGGCCCCGATCATCAGCGGCACCAGGTAGTTGAAGAAGGCGGCGTTCAGCGGCATGACGGCCAGGAAGACCATCGTGGTGCCGTGCATGGTGAACAGCGCGTTGAAGGCCTCGGCGCTGACCACCGTGTTGCCGGGGGCGGCCAGTTGCAGCCGGATGAGCAGGGCCTCGATCCCGCCGATCACCAGGAACACGACAGCCGACACCCCGTAGAGGATGCCGATGCGCTTGTGGTCGACGGTGGTAAGCCAGAGGATCAGCGAACGTCGGCTCACTACTTCAGGCTCAACAGGTAGGCCGCCAGAGCGCGGGCCTCGGGCTCGCCGAGCCCCAGATCGGGCATCTTGACGGCGGGCTTGAGGGCGGCGGGGTCACGCAGCCAGGCTACGAGGTTGTCGGGGGTGTTCGGCAGCAGCCCGGCGCCCAGCGTGGTCCGGCTTCCGAAGTGGGTGAGGTCGGGGCCGAGCACGCCGACCGATACTCCCTGGATGGTATGGCAGCCCACGCACGCGCTCCGGGCGTAGATGGCCTTGCCTTCGGCCGCCTCACCGGCGGGTTCGGCCGGCGGGGCCTGCTGCGCGGCGACCCAGCGGTCGAACGCCGCCGGTTCCTGCACGATGACCCGCAGGCCCATCAGGGCGTGAGAGGCTCCACAGAACTCCGCGCACTGCCCGGGATATTCGCCGGGCGTCTCGGGCGTCAGCGTGATGTGAAGCCGTCGCCCGGGAACGACGTCGCGCTTGCCGCCGAGGCGGGGCACCCAGAAGGAGTGGATGACGTCGGGACCTTCCAGGAGCAGCACGGCCGGACGGCCCGCCGGAAGGTGCAGCTCGTTGGCCGTCACCACCTTCAGGGACGGGTAGTGAAATTCCCACCACCACTGCCGACCGCGGACCGTGACCTCCAGGGCGCCGGAGGGCGCCGGTCGACTGGTCTGGAAGATCACCTGAATGGTGGGAATGGCGATGACCAGCAGCACCACGGCCGGGGCGATGGTCCAGGCGATCTCCAGCGCGGTGTGCCCGCGGACCTGCCGCGGTGTCGGCCGGTCCGGGCGAGCCCGGAAGCGAAGCAGCACCCACACCAGGACGACCGAGACCACCGCGGCGATGCCGAGGCTGGCCCATGTAATGATGGCGTACACGTCGAGGATCGCGCGGGCGAAGTCCGAGTCCGCAACCAGTGTGGAGCGCGGTCCGTCCCAGGCGCAGCCGCCGACGAGGACGAGCAGCACGGCCGGAGCGCGGCGCAGACAGCGGTGCGCGCGAGAGCCCATGGCTATGCGGGTCACGATACCGACCGGGGGCTGGCCCCGCAAGCCCGCGAGGATCCCACTTCCTTGCAGTTGAAGCCAACCCGGGCGATGCTCTCGGGCTGCCACCCTCATGCACGAGAGCTCGACCGACACGATCAACGGGTCTGGGCGAGGAGGCCACCATGCTGGCGATGTGGGTCAAGGTTCGCATCAAGCCCGAAGGACGAGAGCGCTTCCTGAAGGCGATCGAAGTAGACGCGCTCGGATCGGAACGCGACGAGCCCGGTTGCGCGCGCTTCAACGTCCTGCAGGACGCTCAGGACGAGAACGTCTACTATTTCTACGAGGTCTACAAGGACGAGGCTGCCCTCGAGGTCCATCGGAAGACGCCCCACTATGCCGTGTGGCGTGAGGCGGCCGATACGCTGGATGGCCCGACCCAGGCGACCCGCTGCGCCACAGTCTTTCCGACCGCTGACGCCTACTGGCGCAAGCGGTAGCAAACCGGAGTCGAGCCCGCTAGGGCAGCGGGATATTGAACGCCCTGGACAAGCCGTAGGCCGTGGCCGTGACCGCCGCCGCATAGGGCACCAGCAGCCAGCGTAGATTCGTGCGCATCCACAGCATGACCGAAAGATAGGCGCCGAGCGCCGGCAAGAAGCCGACGAACGGAAGGGCCGCCAGACCCGCGCCGAGCAACGCGAGCTGGACCACCTCGCTGTGTGGCGGCCACGGGCTGTCGGGCGTTCGACGACGCAGGTGCCCGAACAGGAGCGCCAGCGCCGCCAGGAAGCCGGGGACGGCAGCCAGCAACGGGACCAGCCGGCTGTCGGGCGCGAAGTCGAAGCTGCGGACGATGGCCGCCCCCAGCGCCAGGGCGGCGCCCAGGGCCAACAGGAGATCCAGGCCGAGCCGGATGCCGAGCCCGCCGGCGGGCGCGGCCGCCGCCGGGACGGCGGGGCGGGCCGCCGCCCTCGTCTTGCTGCCGGCCAGCGCGCGTCTGAACGTGACCGCGATATGAATGACGACGACGACGATCAAGGCGATGACGACCGGCCCCCGCAGCCAGCTCCAGCCGTGCAACTGATAGGCGAGCCAGAAGTTGCGCTCGATGGGTTCGGTGAGCACGAAGCCCACCAGCAACGGCGCCCGCGGCCACTGAGCGCGCTTCATCAGCCAGCCCAGGACGCCGAACCCGAACAGGGCGGCGAAGTCCAGCACGTTCTTCTTGATCTCGAACGAGCCGAGCAGGATCACCGCGATGAGCGGGGCGGCCACCAGGCCGAACTCGATCCGCGTGATGCGGGCGATCCAGGGACTGGCCGCGAAACAGAGGGCGGCCCCCAGCACGGCGGCGAGGGCGCTGGACCAGACGATCAGGAACATCAGATCGAGGTTCATCTGGACGAAGCGCGGCCCCGGGTAGTAGCCGTAGACGAACAGGGCCCCCAGGAACACCGCGGCGGCCGGTCCTCCGGGAACGGCGAACAGCAGAGTTGGAACGAGGTCGGTGGTGATGGTGGCGTTGTTGGCGCCCTCGGCGGCGAGCATGCCGCGGGGGTCGCCCTTGCCGATCATCGACTTGTCTCGAGCCGTCGACACCGCCTGGCCATAGGCGATCCACGTCGAGGCCGAAGCGCCGACGGCGGGGATGACGCCGAACACGACGCCGATTACCGAGCCCATGGCCACGACCTGCCAGTGGCGGATGACGTCGCGCACGCCCTCGGCCCAGCCGGACAGCTTGAAGCGCTGCTGGGCGATGGCCCCGCCCTGGCCCAGCATCACGATCACCTCGGCGACGCCGAACAGACCGAGGGCGACGATGGTGAGCGCGAACCCGTCGAGCAGATACGGTGAGCCGAAGGTGTAGCGCAGCTCGGGCGCCGAGGGCGCGACGCCGACCGTGCCGAGCAGGAGGCCGAGGGTGGCGGCCAGGATGCCTTTCGTCGGGCTGTCGCCCACCAGGCCGCTCGCATAGGCGAGGCCGACGATCGCCAGCATCAAGAGCTCGCCCGTGCCGAGGGCGAGCACGAGGGGGCCGGCGATCGGGATGGCCAGCGTGAGCACGAACGCGCCGATCAACCCGCCGATCATCGACGCGAGAAAGGCGCCGCCGAGAGCCCGCCCGGCTTCACCCCGGCGGGCCATGGCGAAGCCTTCGATGGCGGTGGGACCGGAAGACGCGGACGTCGGGGTGCCGAACAGTACCGCGGCGATGGTGTCGGAGGTGTAGACGACGCCCGTCGCGCCGAGCAGCACGGCCAGCCCCGAGAACGGGTCCATGGTGAGCACGAAGGGCAACAGGATCGAGACGGCGCCGATGCCGCCCAGGCCCGGCATCATCCCGATGATGCCGCCCGCCAGCAGGCCGATCATGAGCATGCCCAGGCGGTGGGGATCGGCGAAGGCGACCAGCGCGGTGCCAGCCTCCTGCCACATCAGATCGGATCCGGCGCCCTCATGCCTCGAGCCGCGTCTCGAAGCATGAGGGCGATCGCGGCGCCACCGCCACCGGGGGGATCAGAGCTTGACGTTGTACTTTTTGGTCAGAAGCTCGCGGAGATACGTGCTGACCTCGGGGCTGGGCGACAGCGCTTTCTTGACCCCCGGCTCGACCTTCTTCCCCGCCTGCAGCGGATAGCCGCCGGTGACCTTCTTGCCTTTTTCGTGGAACTCGGGATCGGCATTGGTCTTGGCGGCCGCGATGGCGAAGGCGTCGATCGCCGCCGGCGGCGTGCCGGCCGGCATCCAGCCGATGATGCCGGCTTCGAACGTGAGCGCCGAGGCGGCCTGGAACGCGCCCCACACGGGGCCGCCGGGCTCCTTGCCGCGCAGCTGTTTGTAGACCTCGTACACGGACGGCAGGTCCTTCACCACGAGATCGCGCGCGGTGAAATTGCCGTCGGCGTCGGAGGACCCGCCGGTGAACAGCGGCACGGCCTTCTTGGCGTCCACCAGGGCGCGCACCTGGGTGAGATAGACGGAGGTGAACTGGAAGTCGAAATTGGTCTCGCCGCGCTCGAAGGCCAGTCGGATCGGGCCGCGACCGGGGAACCCGAGGACGGTCTTGATCGGCAGCTCCAGCAACTCGAAGGCCAGCAGCACCGGCAGATCGCTGCCGGTCGCGGCGATGCCGCCGTAGACCAGGGGCACCTTCGGCTTCAGGAGGTCCGCGGGCGTCTGGATGCCGGTCGCCGGCGACGCGTAGACGACCGGTCCGATCCCGATCGAATAGGCGATGCGCTTGTTGGCGAGGTTGTAGGCGACGCCCTTCTGCTTGAACATGAAGGGGAACGCGGTCGACGAGGTGGTGGAAAGGATGAGCAGGCCGTCGTCCTTGCCCTGCTTCTCGAAATGGTTGGCCCCCAGGATCGAGCCACCGCCGGGCATGGTGGTGACGTTGAAGGTCGGATTGCCGGGGACGTGCTTGCTCAGAAACGGCGTCACGAAGCGGGTGGTGACCTCGCCGGCGCCGCCGGGCGCGAACGGCACGATCACGTCGATGGTCTTGCCGGCATAGAAATCGGCGGCGCGGGCGTACCGGGTCGGCCCCAGCGCGGCGGCGATCGTGGCGGCCGCGCCGGCGGCCAGCACCTCGCGACGGCTCGGATGTGCGTTCATGCGTTCTCCTTTCCTGGGATGCGGTGGCGTTTGGCCGGCGGCGGTCAGCGTAACCCGAAGGGGGGATGCCTGGCCAGCGCCCCACCCGGCGCCGGGCCAGACCCCGTGGACCATCGTTCAGCCGGCCAGGGCCAGCAGCGTATGGAGCAGCACGTTGGCCCCGCGCTCGATGTCCACGGCCTCGCTGGTCTCGTCCACCCGGTGGCTGCGGCCACCCTTCGAGGGAATGAAGATCATCCCCGCGTCGGTGATCCGGGCCAGGTTCTGGGCGTCGTGCCCGGCCGCCGAGTACAGGCGCTGGGCTTTGAGCCCGAGCCGGTCGCAGGCCGTCTCGGCAGCCGCCATGACACGCTCCGCGAAGGACGTTGGTGCCGTGGCGGACAGCGGTCGGATCTCGACCCCGATTCCGCGCGTGCTGGCCACGGCCGTGGCCAGCGCCTCGACCGCCGGGGTCAGACGCGCGAGCACGCCGGGATCGGGGTCGCGCATCTCGTGGATCAGCTCCGTCCGCCCCGGCACGACATTGGCAGCGCCGGGATAAACCGCGACATAGCCGATGTTGCTGACGGTCACCGGGCTGCCGTCCGTGGTGATCAGCGCCCGCGCCTGCAGGGCGAAATCGGCGGCGGCCAGGAAGGCATCTCGCCGCCGGTCCATCGGCGTGGTCCCGGCGTGGTCGGCCTGGCCGCTGAACACGATGCGCGCCCGGCGCACCCCGACGATCCTGTCCACGATGCCGATGTGGAGGCCGGCCTCCTCGAGTCGCGCTCCTTGCTCGATGTGCAGCTCCACGTAGGCGGCCACCGAGCCGGCGGGCGCCCGGGCTTCCGGGGCATGGAGGGCGTCGAACCCAGCGCGCCGCATCGCGTCCACCAGGCGATCGCCGTCGAGCGAGGCCAGGTCGGGAATGCGAGCCACATCGAGATTCCCCGCGAACGCCCGCGAGCCGAAGAGGCTTCCGTAACGCCCCTCCTCGTCGCTCCACGCCGCCACAGCCAGCGGGCGGGCGGGGCGAATTCCGGCCTCGCGCACGGTTTGCAGGCACTCGAGCCCGGCGATGACTCCGAGGGCTCCGTCGAGGGTCCCCCCCTCGGGAACGGTATCGATATGCGAGCCGGTGACGATCACCGGGTGGTCCGCCTGGAAGCTTCGGGCCCCCAGACCACCGAAGGTGTTGCCGGCGGGGTCGATCCACGCTTCCAGCCCGGCGCTTCGTATCTCGGCCACCAACCAGGCCCGCGCGGCCTCGTGGGCGGGGCTCCACGCGGCGCGGCTCACCCCGCCGCCGGGCAGGGCGCCGAAGCCGGCCAGGGCACGCAGGCGAGAGTCGAGCCGCGAGGCGCAGACGTGGGTCACGCCGCGGCAGTATACGCCCGGACGCCGCTTGACTCACGGGGCGCCGTCCTCTATAGCGGCCGTGAGCAGACCGGGAGGCGACCATGCTGATCGTCGATTCGCAGATCCACATCTGGCAGAACGCCAGGATGAGCGCTCACCATCGCCAGATCCCGACCTATTCGGTCGATGACGCGCTGGCCGAGATGGCCGGGGCCGGCGTCGATGGCGCGGTCATCCATCCGCCGAGCGCTTTGGGCGAGCCGGTCAACGCGCTCGCCGTCGAGGCGGTCCGCCTGCATCCCGACAAGTTCTGCATCCTCGGGCATTTCGACCTCCAGAGCCCGGATCGCGAGACCATCGTGGCTCGGTGGCGCGAGCGGCCCGGCATGCTCGGCTTTCGCTTCACCTTCAACCAGCCCCACCAGAAGGCCTGGTGGACCGACGGCTCGCTCGACTGGTTCTGGGCGGCGGCGGAGAAGGCCCAGCTGCCCGTGGGGCTCCTGGCCGGGGGCAACATGGCGGCCCTGGCGAAGATCGCCGAGCGGCATCCGGGCTTGAAGCTCCACATCGACCACCTCGGGCGCCATGGCGGCGGCAGCGGGCTGAAGGACGACGCGGCCTTCGCCGATCTCAAAGACACCCTGGCGCTCGCCCGGTTCCCCCACGTCGCGATCAAGATGTCGGGCGCGCCCAGCTATTCGAGCCAGCCCTATCCGTACCGAAACATCCACGACTACCTGCGCCAGATCTTCGAGGCGTTCGGTCCCGAGCGCTCGTTCTGGGGCACCGACATCACCCGTATGCCCTGTTCGTACCGGCAATGCGTGACGATGTTCACCGAGGAGCTGCCGTGGCTCCGGGGCCGCGACCTCGAGCGGGTGATGGGCGGCGCCATCGTCGACTGGCTCGGCTGGAAACGCCCCGCCGCCTGAGCGCCCGCTGGCGGCGCGGGACGGCGTTCAGGGCATCACCGCGCCTGTGTCGACGTTCCAGGCGCGGACCGCTCTCACCCTCGCCGAGTAGGTCTTTCCGGGGGTGCGGCAGGGCTGAATCGCGCTACCGCAACGCCCCGCGATGGGAGAAGCGTGTCTCCTGGCTGGTGATGAACTCCAGGAGCGCGGCCTGGCCGTTCTCGGTGGCCTTGCGGGCCCGGGCGAAGGCGCCGGCGATGTCCTCGGGCCGCTCGACCCGCTCGCTCCAGCCGCCCAGGGCGCGCCCCAGATCCGCGTAGCGCCCGCCGATGTCGCGGGCGCCGAACTTGTCGTGAGACACGACGAGGTGCGGGATTTCGATGGCCATGGCCGAATTGTTGAGCACGACGGTGCAGACGGGGATGCCGCAGCGCACTGCGGTCTCGAAATCGAGCCCGGTCATGCCGAAGGCGGCGTCGCCCATGAAATTGACGCAGAACCTGTCGGGGGCGGCGAGCTTGGCGCCGATGATGAGGCCGAGCCCGGTGCCGAGCGCGTGGGACTTGCCCCAGCCGAGATAGCTGCGCGGCGAAACGGCCCGGTAGAAGGGCAGGAGCTGGTCGCGCGGGCTCCCCGAGTCGTGCGTGACGATCGCCTCTCGCGGGTCGACCGTGCGCATGAAGTCGGCGATGACCCGATAGGGATTGATCGGGACCTCCTTCGAGCCGAGGGTCGGCGCCCACTCGGCCAGCCAGGCCGTGCGAACGCGCTCGAGCTCGGTGCGCACGTGCTCCCGCCCGGCGGGGCGGCCGCCCTGGGCCGTCACGGCCTCGATGAACTGACGCAGCACCAGGCGCGCGTCCCCCAGCAGCGGGTAGTCGGCCGCGTAGCTCTTGTTGAGGTCCCGCTCGTCATTGGTGGCGTGGATGAGCGTCTTGCCGGCCGGGATGCTGGCGGCCATCCCGTGGCGGGTGAAGCTGCAGCCGATGCCGAAGACCACGTCGGCCTCGCGGAGATAGTGCAAGGTCGGCCCGCTCACGGACGGGCCACCGGCGCCGAGCGCGAGCGGGTGGTCCTCGGGGAACGCGCTCTTGGCTTCCATCGTGGTCATGACCGGCGCTTGGAGCAGGTCGGCCAGCTCGAGCAGCTCGGCCGACGCCTCGGCGTACAGCACGCCCTGACCAGCGTGAATCACCGGCCGCCGCGCCTCGCGCAGCACCCGGGCGGCCGTCTCGACGTCGCGGGCATTGGCGCCGGCCGCCGTCGCCTTGACGGGCCGGTACGCCTCGATGAGGGCCTCAGGGACTTCTTCACTCACGACGTCGGCGGGGATCTCGACCATCACCGGGCCCGGGCGGCCCATGCGCATCAGGCTCATGGCCCGGCGCATGACGTCCGCGATCTGCGTGCTCATGCTGACGGTCTCGACGGACTTCGTCACCGACGCGTAGATGCGCGCCGAGCTGAACAGGGGGAAGACCTGCGCGCGGTCGCGCGGGTGCCCGAGCGGCAGGATCAGCATCGGCGTGGAGTCGGAGTACGCGGTGGCCACGCCGGGAAAGGCGTTCTCGGCCCCGGGGCCGTACTGCATGCAGAAGACGGCGAGCGTCTTGCCGTTCCTCACCCGCGCATAGCCGTCGGCGATCCCCACGCCCACCCGTTCCTGACGGCAGAGCACGGGCCGGATGTCGGCCTTGGCCGCGGCCTCGATCACCGGGGTGGTGGGATAGGCGCTCAAGAACTCGGCGCCCTCCATCTTCAGAATGCGGGCGATGGCCTCGACGACGTTCACGGTTGGCGCTCCTTCAGGCTCTCGGCTCGGCGATGAAGACCGGGATCCGCCGCGCGGTCTTCGCCTGGTACTCCTCGTAGGGCGGATACGCCGCGACGGCGAGCTTCCACAGCCGCGCCCGCTCCGTCTCGTCGCTGACCTCGCGGACCCGCATCGGCTTGACGACGGTGTGGTCGCGGATCTCCACGCCGGGGTTCGCGCGCAGGTTGTACACCCAGACCGGGTGCGTCGGTGCGCCGCCCATCGAGCCGACGAGGACGTAGTTGGCGCCGTCCGTCACGCGCATCAGCGGGGTCTTGCGAATCGCGCCCGTTTTGTTGCCGGTGTGCGTCACGATGATCACCGGCAGGCCGGTGTCGCGGAGCGTGGTGCCTTCCCTCCCGCCACTGCGCTCGTAGAGCTCCACCTGCTCGCGCACCCACTGCCGGGGGCTGGGGACATAAGGGGGCATCGTGATCTCCTCGTTGAGTGGTGACTCGGCACACTAGGAGCGATCCGCGCACGTGTCAAGGCTCACGGGCTCGGCTCAGCAACGGCTTCGACAACATTCAGCGCGTGGAGGCCGGGCGCGCCCCGTTCTGGGTGGTCCCCGAGCTGCGGAGCTAGGCGGCGCCCCTCAGTTGGCCACGGACGGCCGGAGACGCTCGGCGATGATGTCGATGGTCTGGTGGATCGCCGGGTAGGTCGCGTAGGACACCTCGAGGGCGATGTGGCCGCACCCGAGGTCCCGAAAGCCGCGCAGCTCATCCGCGATCGCTGGGGGGGAGCCGCCGATCACGTGGCGCCCGCGGATGAGCGCCATGTCCACCGCGGGCCGATGCACGCCCTCGATCACGATGGGGATGCGCAGGGACAGGGCGGGTTCACCCTCGCGACCGACCTCTTTCCAGAGGCGGCGGAGTGTGTCCACGCCTTGGCGGAACGCGTCGAGCGTGGTCGCGGTCGCGTGCCAGCCGTCGCCGAGCCGGGCGACGCGGCGGAGCGCGCCCTCGCTGTTGCCGCCGACGTAGAGCGGCGGCCGCGGCTTCTGGAGCGGCATCGGGGAGAACGTCACCCCATCCAGCCGGTGACGCTTCGTCTGGATCTTCGGGTGCTCCTGCGTCCACAAGGTACGGAACAGCTCCAGGGCTTCCTCGCTCCGGCTGACGCGCTCCTTGAAGGGCACGCCGAGCGCGTCGAATTCTCCTTCCAGCCAGCCGATGGCGGCGCCCACGATCAGGCGGCCGCCGGAGAGGACGTCCACGCTGGCCAGCAGCTTGGCCACCGGAACCGGCGAGCGGTACGGGAGGATCACGACACTGGTGCCCAGCGCGATGCGCTGGGTGACACCAGCGAGCCACGGCAAGACCGCGAGCGGATCGAGCATATGCTCGCGATAGATCACGTTCGCCTGGTCGGGCACGATCACGTGGTCGGTGACCCAGACGGAATCGAGGCCGCGCTCCTCGGCGCGGCGCGCGACCTCGAGCATGCGCGACACCTCGATCGGACGGCCATAGTGCGGCAAGCAGACACCGAGCTTCATCGGGCGGCAGTATACTCCTGTCACGGAGGGACACCATGTCGCTGAAGCCGATCGCCTGCGTGCAGGCCTCCTGGCACACCGACATCACCGAGCACTGCAAGGCGGCCTTCATGGCGGAGTGGCCACGCACGGCTACGGCGCCGACGACGTCGAGTTCTTCTCGGCGCCCGGCAGCCTGGAGATCCCACTGATCGCCAAGAAGCTCGCCAAGACCGCCGCTACGCGTCGTCAACGGAGGAATCTACCGGAACGAGTTCGTGGCGCAGGCCGTGCTGCAGGGCATCGTGCAGACGTCGCTGGAGACCGAGGTGCCGGTGCTGTCGGCCGTGCTGACGCCCCACCACTTCCACGAGCACGCCGTCCATGAGGAGTTCTTCAAGGACCACATGCGCACGAAGGGCAAGGAGCTGGCGGAGGCCTGCGTGTCGATCATCGAGCGCCTCGGACGCCCACCTCTCGTCGTCCCCCCTCGACCGGTCCTTTCTCGAGGACCGAGCGCCGCGGCGTCGACGAGCTCTCGCCGCTGACCTATCCCGGCTGGGAGCCCGGGCGGTGAAGACGGTCCTCATCACTGGTGCCGCCGGAGACGTCGGCGCGCATCTCAGCCGAGAGCTGGCCGGAAAATACAAGCTGCGGCTGTCCGACAAGCGCCCCCTGAAGGCGGCCAAGGGGCAGACGTTCGTGAAAGCCGACGTCGCGAAGATGGCCGACGCGCTCCGCATCACCAAGGGCGTCGACGCCATCGTGCATCTTGGCGGGTATTCGGTGGAAGGCCCGTGGCCGGCCATTCTGCAGGCGAACATCATCGGCTGCTACAACGTGTTCGAGGCGGCGCGGCGCAACGGCGTGAGGCGCATCCTCTTCCCGACCAGCAACCATGCCGTCGGCTTCTACCGCCGGGACCAGACGATCGACCATCGCGTCTACATCAAGCCCGACAGCCGGTACGGCGTCTCCAAGGTCTTCGGCGAGGCGCTCGGCAGCCTCTATGCCGACAAATACGGCATGGAGGTCTTCATGATACGCATCGGCAATGTGAACCCCGCGCCGATCGACAGGCGCCGGCTCTCGATCTGGATCAGCCCGAGAGATCTCGCGCAGCTCGTCTCGATCGGGATCGACCATCCCGACGTCAAGTTCGAGATCGTGTACGGCATCTCCCGGAACACGCGCGCCTGGTACGATAACTCCAACGCCTTCCGTCTCGGCTATCGGCCTCAGGACGACAGCGAAGTCCACGCCGCCGCGGTGCTGGCGCGAGAGAAACCGAGCGACGACGTGATCGCGGAGACCCACCAGGGCGGCAGCTTCTGCACCGCCGAGGACGTGCCGAATCCTGCCGCGCCGAGGAAACCCGCGAACAAAGGCAGGAGGAAATGACGAGGGACGTCCTTGACCTTCGCCCTCCCCCCGCAGAAGCCGTGCGGGGCCGCGCGATCGCCGCCACCATCGCGTCCCGGGCGGCCGTTCGTCCCTAGAGAGCGATCAGACCACGCCGTCTTTGGCGAGCGCGGTGATCTCCGCCTCGCTGTACCCGAGCTCGACCAGGATGTCGTGCCGATGCTGGCCGAGGAGTGGCGACGGGCCGATCGTCGTCGGTGAGGCGGAGAGCTTGATCGGGTTGCCCACGGTCACGTATCGCCCACGCACCGGGTGCTCGATTTCGACGATCATCTCTCGCTCCCGAAGATGCGGATCCCCGAGCACCTCGCCGGTGTCCAGGCAGGCCCCACAGGGGACGCCGGCGGCTGCCAGGATCTTCATGACCTCGTGTTTGGAGCGCTGGGACGTCCACGCCTCGATCAGCCCGTCGACCTCGACCTTGCGCTGCCAGCGTGCGTCCGCGGTTTCGAAGCGCGTGTCGCCGATGAGGTCGTCCCGCCCCATGGCGCGCAGCAGTGGGTGCCACATCTGCTGCTGCGCGTAGATGAAAACGTAGTCGTTGGCGCCGCCGGGCGCGCAGCGGTACGTCGTCCCCGGCACATTGGTACCGAGCTGATTGCCGGAGCGCTCTCGCGCCTTGCCGTGGCGCTGGTGGTCACGCAGGCTGACGCGGATGAGGTTGACGACCGCGTCTTGCATCGACACCTCGACCTGCTGCCCCTGGCCGGTGGTGTGGCGCTGCATGAGCGCGGCGAGGATGCCGATCACGCAGTGCATGCCGGTACCGGAGTCGCCGATCGCAGGCCACATGTACATCGGCGGGCCGTCGGCGACGCCGGTCACGCTCATGGCCCCGCCCATGGCTTGCGCGATGGGCTCGTAGCTCTTGTAGTCGCGGTAGGGCCCGTACGAACCGAAGCCCTTGATGCTCGCGAACACCAACCGTGGATTGATCGCCTGGAGAATCGGATAGCCGAAGCCGAGGCGCTCGATGACGCCGGGGCCGAAGTTCTCCAGCAGCACGTCGGCCGTCTTCAGCAGGGTCCGGAAGACGTCCTTGCCGCGCGGGTGCTTCAGATTGAGCGTCAGGCTTCGCTTGTTCGCGTTGAACGACAGGTAGAAGAGGCTGTCGGCGTCGGGTCGGTCCCGGTGGGTGTGCCGAGCCGGGTCGCCCATGTCCGGCTCCTCGACCTTGATGACGTCGGCGCCCAGCCAGGCTAGCATCTGGCCGCAGGACGGCCCCGCCTGGTTGTTCGTGAGATCGACGACCCGGATACCCGCCAGCGCCTCGCCCATCGTCCGTATCCTCCCGCCAAGATTCTAAAGCCGTCCGGTCTTCGAGGAGCAGCCAGGGCCATTGACACGGGAGTGCGACACGCTACCATCACGGCCACAATGCGGCTCAAGGCTCAGTGAGCGTGGACACGGTGCGGACGGTCACGGGGTACTGCGGGTTCTGCGCGGTGCACTGTCCGGTCGTCACGACGGTGGACGGGGCGCGGATCGTCTCGGTCGAACCGGATGGCGCGCATCCGTATGGCGGTGCGATCTGTTCCAAGGGGCGGGCGGCGCCCGAGTTCCACGACCACGGCGACCGCGTGAACGTTCCACTGCGCCGCACGCGGCCGAAGACGGACCCCGACCCCGGCTGGAAGCCCTGCCGCTGGGACGAGGCGCTCGACCTGATCGCGGACAAGCTGCTCGCAGTGCGCGCGGCCGCCGGCCCGCAGGCGGTGGCGTTCAACAAGGGGACGACCGGCGGCACCGCACTCACGGATTCCGAGCGCTGGCTCCAGCGGCTCATCAATCACTTCGGGACGCCGAACATCGGCGGGACGACCCATCTGTGCCAGTGGCCGCGCGACACCGGCGGGGCCCAGTACACGTTCGGCACGCACGCGCTGCCCATGCCCGACGTCCACCGCAGCGCCGCGATCGTGCTCTGGGGCTCGAACCCGAACGGGAACTTCCTGAGTCTGGCCACCGACGTCGCGGCGGCGAAGGCGCGGGGGGCCAAGCTGCTGGTGATCGACCCGCGCCGGGTGGGTCTCGCCAACAAGGCCGACGTCTGGCTTCAGGTCCGGCCGGGCACCGATGGAGCGCTCGCGCTGGGCCTGATCCATCTCCTGATCCGCGAGCGCCGATACGACGACGAGTTCGTGCGGGGGTGGACGAATGCGCCCTTTCTCGTGCGCGACGACACGGGAGCGCTGCTCACCGGCGTGGACCTCGACGGTGCATCGTCGGCGTCCGGCGTGTACGTGGCGGTAGGGGAAAGGGACGGCCGCCTCGTGCGCTACGACGCCGGGCGCGGCGCGTACGCGAGCGATGCGCGCCTGGCGCTGGGTGGGTCGGGCGACGTCCGGCTGGCCGACGGGCGCCGAGTGACGTGCCGACCCGTGTTCGAGCGCCTGGCCTCGATCGTCGCCGGGTATCCGCCCGATGTGGTCGCGGAGACCACCGGCGTGTCGGCCGGGAAGATCGTGGCGGCCGCGCGGTTGCTCGGCGAGCACCGCCCGGTATCGCACTATTTCCACAACGGCCTCGTGCAACACACGAACGCCACGCAGGCGGCCCGGGCCATCGAGGTCCTCTACGCGTTGATCGGCGATTTCGACCGGCCGGGGGGCAATGTGGCGGGCCCGTCGCCACGGGTGCACGACGTCAGCGCCAAAGCGGTGCTGCCCAGCGCCCTGGCGGCGATGCGGCTGGGACGCCCGGAGCGGCCGATCGGCCCGCCGGCCGCGCCGGGTGTCGTCACCGCCTACGATCTCTACCGCGCGATCCTCGACGGCCAGCCGTACCGGGTGCGGGCGTTGGTGTCATTCGGCGCCAACATGCTGCTGGCCAACGGCGACTCGCTACGGGGCCGGCGCGCGCTCGAACAGCTCGAGTTCTTCGCGCAGATCGAGCTCACGCACACGCCGACCAGCCGCTTCGCCGACGTGCTGCTGCCCGCCGCGAGCTGGATGGAATCGTCGGCCCTCAAGGTCGGTCACCGCTATCCGCCGCAGGCCATGGCTCACATCCAGTTCCGGGAGGCCGTGGTGCCGCCCCTGTACGAGCGCCGCTCGGACGTCGAGATCCTCTTCGGCCTCGCCACGCGGCTCGGCCTGGGCGACGTCTTCTGGGGCGGTGACGTCGAGGCCGGGTATCGCTACCTGCTGGAGCCGGCCGGCGTCAGCCTGGATGCCCTGCGGGGGCGGCCGTACGGGATCGCCGCCACCGGGACGCCATTGCGCTACCGGAAGTTCGCGGAGATCGAGGAGGGCCGCGGAGTGGCGCGGGGATTCGCGACGCCGACCAGGAAGGTGGAGATCTTCGCCACTCGCTTCGCCGAGCACGGCTTGCCGGCGCTGCCGCACTACGTCGAGCCGGCCCTGAGTCCGCGGAGCCGCCCGGACCTGGTCGAGCGCTTCCCTCTCGTGCTGACCAACGCCAAGCGCCCGCAATACCTCCACAGCCAGCTCCGCGGCCTGCCTAGCCTCAGAAAGACTGCGCCCAACCCCACCGCCGAGATCCATCCCGACACCGCAAAGCGCTTCGACGTGACGTCAGGCGAATGGATCCTCGTGGAGACCCCGAGCGGCCGGGTCCGCGCGCAGGCGCACGTCACCGACACGGTGCTCGCCGGTGTCGTCTGCTGCTCCCACGGCTGGTGGGAAGCGTGTCCGGAGCTGGACCTGCCGGGCTTCGACCCTTTCACCGAAGCCGGCGCCAACCAGAACCTCCTCGTCCTCAACGACCAGCACGACCCGGTCAGCGGCGGTACCCCCCACCGCTCCACGCTCTGTCGTGTGGTCAAGGCCGCGCGGCCTTCCTAGGCCGCGCGGCCACCCAGGCGGCCACCGCGGACCCGGCGACGGCGAGGGCCGCGGCGGCGAACGGAATCTGGTAATTTCCGGTCGCGTCGAACAGCCAGCCGCCCAGGAAAGGCCCAATCGCGCCGCCCAGGCCGCCACCCGCCTGGACCACCCCGAGGATCGCGCCCAGATGTGGCCCCGAGAAGAAGTCGGCGGGAATCGCCGAGAGCTGCGCGATGCGCATGCCGAAGCCGAATCCGGAGGCCGTGCAGAGCAGGAGAAGCGGTAGATCGTGAGGGCCTCGCAACGCGCCCTGACCCGCAAGGGCCAGAGCCAGACCGAGAACCAGTCCGCTGATGGTCACGACCGTTCGCGCTCCCCGGCGATCGGAGAGCCAGCGGCGACGGACGCCCAGACCACGAAGCACAGCCAGCTCAGCGAGTAGCCGAGCGCGGTCGGGCCGCGTCCCCACACGAACACTTCGAGGATCGCGAATAAAAGAGTGCGAACGTGGATCGCGGAGCCCACGCGAGAACGGTAGCGCAACTCACCCGGATCGCCGCTGTGTGGTAGTGATGGCGGCATCGTCGAGCCACAGGACCATGGCGGCATAGGCCCGCCAGGGCCGCCACCGCTCCGCCCGACGCTGGAGCAGAGCCGGCGAAGGTCTGGCCAGGTGCCGTCGCATGGCGCGGAGAAGACCGTGATCGCCCACGGGGAAGGCGTCGGGCTCGCGCAGCGCGCGCATCGCGATGTACTCCGCGGTCCAATCGCCGATGCCGGGCAAGGTCACCAGTTCGGCCACCGTGTGCTCCACCGAGCCGGTCGTCCGAAGCAGCGTTGGATCTCTCATCACCGCAGCCGCCAGCGACGAGATGGCCGCGGCCCGCGCGCGGGGGACTCCGATGCTCGAGAGATCAGCATGGGCCAGCGTCTTGGCGTCCGGAAACAGGACCCGCAGGTCACCACCCGAGCTCGGCGTGCCGAGTCGCTCGCCGAAGGTCGCCGCCAGCCGTCCGGCCAGCGTCGATGCCGCGGCGACGCTCACCTGCTGGCCGAGCGTGGCCCTCACGGCGAGCTCGAACGCGTCCCACGCTCCCGGAACCCGCAGTCCCGGGCGTGCGGCGAGGCGGGACGCCAGCGCGGGATCACGGCCGAGGTGCGTGGCGATCGGCTCCGGATCCGCGTCGAGGTCGAAGAGGTGGCGCAAGCGTGCCGCAATGGCGGCCAGCGCGGGCAACCGATCGACGGTGATCGTGGCCAGGAGAAACGGCTCGGCGGCCGACCGGATCTCCACGATCCCCTGCGTGCCGTCCAGGCTGATCGTCCGGCGGTAGACCCCGTTCTCGACCGACTCGACACCCGGAATCGCCCGCCGTGCGAGAAATGCCAATACCCCGGCCCAGTCGTACGGAGGCCGGTATGGTAGGCGCAGCGTGAGCCGAGACGCCGTCGATGCGGCCGCCCGCCGCAGGTCACGCGGGGGGCGGCCGAATGTCCGCTGCATCACCGCGTTGAAGCGGCGGACACTGCCGAACCCCGCTCCGAGCGCGACCTGCGTCAGGGGCAGGCCGGTATCGGTAATGAGTTGCTTGGCGAGAAAGACGCGCTGCACTTGCAGGACCGCAACGGGGGAGGCTCCGACGTGCCGTCGGAACAGACGCCGCAAGTGCCGGCTCCCGACGCCCAGCCGCGAGGCGAGTGCTTCGAGGTTCGTGGCCTCGGGCCCGTCCTCGGCGAGGAGGCGGAGCGCACGGTCGACCGTCGCCACCGTCCCGCTCCACGCCGGAACTCCCGGGCTGATCTCGGGCCGACAACGGAGGCAGGGCCTGAACCCGGCAGAGTATGCCGCCGCCGCCGTCGGAAAGAAGACACAGTTTTCGAGCCTGGGCGTCGGGGCCGGACAAATCGGCCGGCAGAAGATTCCCGTGGACAGTACCCCGGTCAGAAAGCGCCCGTCGAAGCCTCGATCCCGGGCCTGGACAGCGCGATAGCACGCCTCGTGGTCAAGATCCATGCCGCTCGATTCCGATGATAGACGCCGGCCGGACGAGACGTCTCGCCGTTTTCGGACACGATTGGCGACGTCCCGAGACGCTCCGAGCTAGGCGCCGAGCGTCGTGAAGTAGCCCGGCGGATAGCGCTCGCCGGCGACGGCACCGGGGCGAAACACCTCGCTCAGCTGCTCCAGCTCTTCGGGACTGAGCGCCACGTCGACCGCCGCGGCGTTGGCCTCGACGTAACGCCGCTGCTTGGTGCCGGGAATCGGCACGACGTCGTCCCCGCGGCTCAGCAGCCAGGCCAGCGCGACCTGTGCCGCGGTGAGATCGTGGGCGGCGCCGATCCGCTCCAGCGCGTGCACGAGCTCCAGATTGCGCTCCAGGTTCCGGGGATGGAATCGGGGATGGATCCGGCGCCGGTCGTGCGGCGCGATGTCGTCCAGCCTGCGGATGTTGCCGGTGAGCAGCCCGCGGCCGAGCGGCGAGTAGGCCACGAACCCGGTTCCGAGCCGGCGGCAGGCGGGCAGGATTTCAGCTTCCACGTGGCGGGCCCACAACGAGTACTCGGTCTGCAGGGCGGCGATGGGGTGGATCCGGTTCGCGCGCTCGAGGGACTTCGGGCCGGCCTCCGACAAGCCGAGATACCGGACCTTGCCCGCGCGCACGAGCTGCGCCATGGCGCCAACAGTGTCCTCGATCGGCACGTCAGGGTCGATGCGGTGCAGGTAGTAGAGATCGATGATGTCGACGCCGAGCCGCCGAAGGCTGGCCTCGCACGCCCGTGGCACGTAGTCCGGCCGTCCGTTGTAGCCCTTCTTCCCGCCCGGCAGATCGAGGTTGCCGAACTTCGAGGCGAGGACGACCTCGTGGCGGCGGCCCTGAATGGCCTGCCCGATGAGCTGCTCGTGCCGCCCCCCGGAATAGGCGTCCGAGGTGTCGAAAAAGTTGACACCCAGATCGAGGGCCCGCCGCATCGTCGCGATCTGCTCGGCGTCGTCCCGTTCCCCGAAGCTCGTGGTGGCGCTGCCGGGACCCAATCCGATCGCCGAGACCACCAACCCGCCCCGGCCCAGGGCCCGCGTCTTCATCGTGGTCCTCCCTTCGCCGCCCAGCCTTTTCGGGCGGGAGCCTGCGCAGCACGGCGGGGCAGTATACGCCTTGACGCCGAGAGCCCGGCCTCCCTACAATGAACCATCGTTCAGTCCCCGGATCCCCTCAGGAGGGCGACTTGGATCTCACGCTGAATTCGGAGCAGGAGGCGTTCCGCACCCGCGTCCGAGCATGGCTCAAGGCGAACATCCCCGCCGAGTGGCAGTCGCGCCTGGCGGCCAGCGCCGACGTCCCGCGCCCCGAGGCATACGACCTGCTGCGTGGCTGGCAACGCCGGCTGTACGAGGCCGGGTTCATCGGGCTGACCTGGCCCAAGGAGTACGGGGGGCAGGGCCTGACCTTTCTCGAGGAGATGATCCTGCACCAGGAGATGGCGCTGGCCAAGGCGCCGCCGATTCTCAACATCCTCGGGGTCGGCATGGCTGGCCCCACGATCTTCGCGTACGGGACCGAGGCCCAGAAACAGCGCTACCCGGCGAAGATCCTGTCCTGCGAGGAAATCTGGTGTCAGGGCTATTCCGAGCCCAATGCGGGCTCGGACCTGGCGTCGCTGCAGACGCGGGCCGTCAAGGACGGGGAGTACTGGGTGATCAACGGGCAGAAGGTGTGGACCTCGCTCGCCCACGTCGCCGACTGGATGATGCTCCTGGCCCGCACCGATCCTGACGCGCCCAGGCACAAGGGCATCACGTACTTCCTGCTCGACATGCACGCGCCCGGCGTGACGGTGCGCCCGCTCCGCCAGATCACCGGCGATCCCGAGTTCAACGAGGTCTTCTTCGACAACGTCCGCGTCCACGAGTCCCAGATCCTGGGCGGGCTGAACAACGGCTGGACGGTGGGGCTCACCACGCTGATGTACGAGCGCCTGGCCCTGGGCTTCGGCCTGCAGGTACGCCTGCGCATCGCGCTCGACGGCCTGGTCGAGCTGGCCCGGCGCATGGAGAAGGATGGCCGTGTCATCACCAAGGATCCCGTGATGCGGCAGAAGATCGCCCAGGTGTGGATCGAGACCGAATGCTTGAAGTACACGGGCGCCCGGGCCATCACCCGCCTGCTGCGCGGTGAGATCCCGGGACCGGAAGCCTCGACCGGCAAGATGATCTGGGTCGAGACCCACCAGCGGCTGCAAGACCTGGCCATGGAGATCCAGGGGCCCTACGGTCAGCTCGCTCGCGGCTCGGACTGGTCGGTCGAGGGCGGGCTCTGGCAGTATACGTTCCTCCGCTCGCGCGCGAACTCCATCGAGGGCGGCACGACGGAGGTGCAGAAGAACATCATCGGCGAGCGGCTCCTGGGCCTGCCCAAGGGTTAACGGGCTCGTCGGCGCCATCGCGGGGAGAGGGCATGAATTTCGGGTTCAGCGACGAGCAGGAGCTGCTCCGGGCCACCGCTCGCAAGTTCCTCGAGAACGAGTGCACCTCGGCCTTCGTGCGCAAGCGCATGGAGGAGGCGGCGGGGACCACTGACGACTTCTGGTCCAAGCTGGCCGAGCAGGGGTGGCTGGGGCTCGTCTATCCCGAGCAGTACGGCGGCAGCGGGCTGGGCTTCGTGGATCTCACGGTGCTGATGGAGGAGATGGGGCGGGTCGTGATGCCGGGGCCGTATCTGTCCACGGTGCTCCTCGGGGGGTTGACCATCCTGGAATCGGGCTCGGCCGAGCAGAAGGCGGCCTGGCTCCCCCGAATCGCCGCAGGTCAGGCCAAGGCGGCGCTGGCCTGGACCGAGCCCAACGCCCGCTGGGACGCCGCCGGAGTCACCGTAGCGGCCAAGCCGCTCGGCGACGAGTGGGTGTTGAACGGCACCAAGCTCTTCGTGCTCGACGCCCACCTGGCCGACGTTCTGGTCGTCGTCGCCCGCACGGCCGACGGCAAGCAGCCCGAGCACGGGGTGAGCCTTTTCCTGGTGCCGAAGGGGACGGCGGGGCTGGAGGTGAAGCTGCTGCCGACCATGGACCAGACCCGAAAGCTGTGCGAGGTGACGTTTCGCGACGTGCGGGTGCCCGGCGCCGCGCTCCTCGGCTCGCGCGACGCGGGCTGGAGCCCGCTCAGTCGCGTCATCGACCGGGCCACGGTGGCGCTGTGCGCCGAGATGTGCGGCGGCGCCCAACGGGTGCTGGACATGACCGTGGACTATGCGAAAGTCCGGGTCGCCTTCGGGCGTCCGATCGGCTCGTACCAGGGGGTGAAACACAAGGCCGCCGACATGCTGGTCGATGTCGAGAACGCCAAGTCGCTCACCTACTACGCGGCCTGGGCGGTGGACGAGAACGTGCCCGAAGCCCCGCTGGCGGCCTCGATGGCCAAGGCCTACTGCTCGGACGCCTTCCGGAAGGCGGCCGGCACCGGCATCCAGCTGCACGGCGGCATCGGCTTCACCTGGGAGCACGACCTGCACCTCTATTTCAAGCGGGCGAAGTCCTCCGAGTTCGCCTTCGGGGACGCCACGTACCACAGGGAGCGGGTCGCGCAGCTGATCAACCTGTAGCGGATCGCGCCGCCCTCATGGCGTCCGCAACTTTTCTCGACCGGTTCATGGTCGAGCTCCTTGCCGGAGCGCTGCTCGCGCCTCGTCGCCTGGTCACTTCCCGCCGCGGCCCAGCCGCCAGCGGGGCTGTCCCGCGTGGGAGTCATCGTGGCGATCGGCGGCCCGCCGGCCAACCGGCGGGTGGATGAGCTCAGACAGGGACTGGAGGAGTTGGGGTGGGTCGAGGGCCGGAATCTCGCGCTCGAGGTTCGCCACGCCGGGGGCAGCCGTGACCGCGAGGACCCTGGGCCGGTCGCTTCCCTCCACGCTGTTGATCCAGGCGACCCAGGTGCTCCAGTAGCCCTGCGCGAGCGCCCTGGGGGCTAGAATCGACATCGTGAGCGCGCCCGTCGAGCCCAAACCCGCTGCGTCGGTGCTGCTCGTGCGAACGGCCGGCCCCGGTGTGGTCGAGCCGCTCGAGGTGTGGATGGTGAGGCGGCAGAAGGCCATGCGCTTCCTCGGCGGCTACTACGCGTTCCCCGGCGGCAAGGTCGATCCTGCCGACACCACGCCGGACGCTCTGGGCCGCTGCTACGGGTTGAGTGCCGCCGACGCCGCGCGGATCATCGACGCCGGCGAGCCGGCTCCGGACGTGCCGCCCCTCGCGTACTGGATGACGGCGGTCCGGGAGCTGCTGGAGGAGAGCGGCCTCTTTCTGGCCTGCGACCGGCACGGGCGTCCCATCGGTGCCGGCGAGCCGGCGGTGGCCGACAGCATCGACGATCTCCGCAAGGCGCTCATGGCCGGTGAGCAGTCGTTCGCCGCCCTGCTCGGCGGGCGGGGCTGGTACGCCGACCTGCGCCCCTTCCGGTATCTCTCGCACTTCGTCACGCCGACGGCGAGCCCGATCCGGTTCAGCGCGCGCTTCTTTCTCTGCGCCGTGCCGGCTGGACAGCGTCCGCGCCTGTACACCGAAGAGACGTCGGAGGGCTTCTGGATCATGCCGGGGGAGGGATACCGGCGGTTTCGGGCGGCGGAGATGGCGATGGCCGAGCCCGCCGAATACGGGCTGGGCTATCTGGCCCAGTTCGAGTCCCTCGACCACCTGTGGGCGGCCCACGCCGACCACCGCGAGAAGTTCCACGGGATCATCGACCGGATCGACAGCTTCTGGAAGGACTTCGACTGGTCCCGGAGCCGACACCGCTAGCGGCCGGGCCCGAGCCTGGACGGCGCCGGGGCCCTTTGCTACACTCCGCGGCGGCCTCCGCACTCCAACTGGGACAGACAGGAGGTACTGCCGTGGTCATGGTCCTCCGTAGCCTCATCGTCGGGCTGTTCACCGCCGCCCTGGCCGTCACCCCCGTCGCCGCCGCCGAGACCGTGAAGATCGGGTTCATCACGTCGCTGTCGGGCCCGGCCGGGATCATCGGCAAGCACATGAAGGATTCGGTGGAGCTGGCCCTGGACCACCTCGGCCGCAAGGTCGGTGGGCTGGAGACCGAGGTGATCTATGGGGACGATCAACGCAAGCCCGACGTGGGCAAGCAGCTCGCCGACGAGATGCTCAAGAAGCACCGGGTACACTTCGTCAGCGGGATCATCTGGTCGAACGTCATGCTGGCTGTCGCGCCCACCGTCACGCAGGCCGGGACGTTCATGATCGGCACCAACGCCGGCCCCCACCAGCTGGCCGGCAAGATGTGTCACGAGCTGTTCTTCACGACGTCCTGGCAGAACGACCAGACGCCGGAGGCCATGGGCAAGTACATGTCGGACCAGAAGCTCACCGACGTCTACGCCATGGCCCCCAACTACGCCGCCGGCAAGGACATGATCGCGGGCTTCAAGCGCTATTTCAAAGGCCGGATCCTCGAGGAGGTCTACACCAAGCTCGGCCAGCAGGACTATCAGGCCGAGATCAGCCAGATCCGGGCCAGGAACCCCAAGGCCGTGTTCGTGTTCTATCCGGGCGACATGGGCATCCAGTTCGTGAAGCAGTACGTCCAGGCCGGACTGCGCGAGCAGACCCCCCTCTACTCCGTGTACACGATCGACGAGGTGACGCTGCCGGCCCTGAAGGACGTCGCCCTGGGCATCTTCGAGACGCGATACTGGAGCCCGGACCTCAAGAACGAGGCGAATCAGAAGTACATCAGCGACTTTCGCAAGAAGTTCGGTTACACCCCCTCGTTCTATGGCGCCCAGAGCTACGACGGCATCATGCTGATCGACGCTGCGGTGCGGGCGGTCAAGGGGGACCTGGCCGACAAGAAGGGGATGATCGCGGCCATGCGGAAGGCCGACTACCGGTCGACCCGCGGCGCCTACACGTACAATGTGAACCACTTCCCGGTTCAGAACTTCTACCTGCTCAAGACCGTCAAGGGGGCGGGCGGGGCGGCCGAGATGCAGATCCAGAAGGCCGTCTTCGAGAAACACAAGGATTCCTACTACAAGGAATGCGGGATGAAGTGGTAGTTCCCCGCCAGTGGTGAAGCAGGGGCGCGGGACCACCACCGCGCCTCTGTTCTTTATGCGGATGCGCCGATGACCTTGCTGCTGGTGCTGGAGCAGGCGCTGAACGGCTTGCAGTACGGCGTGACGCTCTTCCTCATGGCCGCCGGCCTCACCCTCGTGTTCGGCATCATGAACCTGGTCAACCTGGCCCACGGCTCCCTGTACATGGTGGGGGCTTATCTGGCCACGACCTTCTACCAGTGGACCGGCTCCTTCCTGGCCGGCGTGGCGCTGGCCCTGGCCGCCACGCTCGGGCTGGGCATCCTGCTGGAGATCGTCGCGCTGCGCACGCTCTACGAGCGCGACCACCTGGACCAGGTGCTGGCCACCTTCGGGCTCATCCTGTTCTTCAACGAGCTGGTGGCCATCCTGTGGGGGCGCGCGGCCCTCTACACGAGTCTGCCCGCCTGGCTCGGTGGTCACGTGCCGGTACTTCCGGGTGTGCGCTATCCCGTCTACCGCGCCGTGGTGATCGTGGTGGGGCTGGCGGTAGCCGTGCTGCTCTGGGGACTCGTGGCGCGCACGCGCCTGGGCATGCTCATTCGGGCCGGCGCCAGCAATCGGACCATGGTGGCCGCGCTCGGCGTCAACATCCGGCTGCTCTACACGCTGGTCTTCGGCCTGGGCGCAGCCCTGGCCGGTCTGGCCGGGCTCATGGCCGGTCCCATCTACGCCGTCCAGCCCGGGATGGGCGAGCAGATCCTCATCCAGGTCTTCGTGGTCATCGTCATCGGCGGCATCGGCTCGATCCGCGGCGCCCTGGTGGCCGCGATCATCGTGGGAATGGTGGACACACTCGGCCGAGCCTTCTTGAAGCCGACCCTGGCCACGTTCCTGTCACCGAGCGCCGCTGACAGCGCGGGCCCGGCGCTGGCCTCCATGCTCATCTACCTCTTGATGGCTGTCGTGCTTCTCTTCCGGCCGCAAGGGCTGTTCCCGGTGCGCGCCCGGTAGCGATGGCGCTCTCGCCTCGCACGCTGGCCGTGAGCGCGTGTGTCATCGCCCTCGGCCTGGTCCCGCTCGCCGCCGCCGTCCTGGACGAGCCGTTCTATATCGATCTCTTCCGCCGGATCATGATCTTCGCCATCGCCGCGTTGAGCCTGGATCTCGTCCTCGGCTACGGGGGCATGGTCTCCTTCGGCCACGCCGCCTACCTGGGGGTGGGGGCGTACGCCGTGGGCGTCCTCGCCTATCACGGCGTGGACAACGGCTACCTCCAATGGGCCGTGGCCATCCTGGCCTCCGCGCTGATCGCCCTGGTGATCGGCGCTGTGTCCATCCGGACGAGCGGCGTGTACTTCATCATGATCACCCTGGCCTTCACCCAGATGCTCTACTACCTGGGCATCAGCATCGAAGAGTACGGGGGCGACGACGGCATGCGGCTGGCCACGCTCAGCCAGTTCGCCGGGGTCATCGATCTCGGCGACGCCACCGCTTTCTACTACCTGGTCCTCGGCATCCTGGCGCTGTTCCTGCTGCTGGGCCACCGCATCGTGAACGCGCGGTTCGGGATGGTGATCCGCGCGGCCCGCTCCAACGAGGGCCGCGCGCTGGCCATCGGGTTTTCGCCGTATCGCTACAAGCTGGCGGCCTTCGTCATCGCGGGGGCGATGGGCGGCGTGGCCGGCGCCCTGCTCGTCAACCACACCGCGTATCTGACTCCGGAGTTCATGCACTGGACGCGCTCGGGCGAGATCATGTTCATGGTGATCCTGGGCGGCATGGGTACGTTGATCGGGCCCGTCGTGGGCGCCCTGGTGCTGCTCCTGCTCGAGGACATGCTGTCGGCGTGGACCGTGCACTGGCAGATCATCCTGGGCCCGTTCCTGGTGCTGGTCGTATTGTTCGCCAAGCGAGGTCTGGTCGGCCTGCTGCCCGATGGGGCCGGGCGTGGCTGAGCCGCTGCTCGAGATCCGGGGCGTCATCAAGAGCTTCGGCGGGCTCATCGCGACCAACCGGGTCGACCTCGACGTGACGGAGGGGGAGACCCACGCCCTCATCGGGCCCAACGGCGCTGGCAAGACCACCCTCATCGGGCAGCTGACGGGCGAGATCGCGCCCGATGCCGGGCGGATCCGGTTCGCCGGGGAAGACGTGACCGCCCTGTCCACGCCGGCGCGCTCGCTCCGCGGCCTGGCCCGGTCGTTTCAGGTGACGAGCATCTTTCGCGACTTCACGGCGCTGGGCAATGTCGCCCTCGCCGTGCAAGCCCATGCCGGCTCCAGCTTTCGTTTCTGGCGGCCGGTCCACAGTGATCCCGGGCTGCGGGTCCCGGCGCTCGACATCTTGCGCTCGGTGGGCCTGGTCCAACGGGCCGACGTGATCGCCGCTGCCCTGGCCCACGGCGAGCAGCGGCAGCTCGAGATCGCCATGGCCCTGGCGACCCGACCGCGGCTGCTCCTGCTCGACGAGCCGATGGCCGGGATGGGTCCCGAGGAATCGCAGCGCATGATCGCATTCCTCCGCGGCCTCAAAGGCCGCTACACCATGCTGCTGGTGGAGCACGACATGGACGCGGTGTTCGCGCTGGCCGATCGCATCTCGGTGATGGTGTACGGCCGGCTCATCGCCTCGGGCTCACCGGAGGAGGTGCGCTCCAACTCGGACGTCCGTCAGGCCTACCTGGGCGCGGACGAAAGGCGATGATGCTGGCGGTCACGGGGCTGCAAGCCGGCTACGGCACCTTCCAGGTGCTCTTCGGCGTCAACCTGGAGGTCAGGGCTGGCGAGGTGGTGACGCTGCTCGGCCGCAACGGCATGGGGAAGAGCACCACGATCCGGGCGATCATGGGACTGCTGCCGGTCCGGGCGGGCGAGGTGCGCTTTCTGGGCCAGGACATTCACCGGCTGCCGTCGTATCGGGTGGCCCAGGCCGGCGTTGGTCTGGTGCCCGAGGGGCGCCAGATATTTCCCAACCTCACGGTGAGGGAGAATCTGATCTCCACGGCGGCCAACCGTCAGCACCAGCCGGATCCCTGGACGCTCGAGAAAGTCTTCGATCTGTTCCCGCATCTGGCCGGGCGTACCCGGATCATGGCCGGGGCGCTGTCCGGGGGCGAGCAGCAGATGCTGGCCATCGGCCGTGCGCTCATGACGAACCCGCGTCTGCTGATCCTCGACGAAGCCACCGAGGGCCTCGCCCCGCTGGTGCGGGTCGAGATCTGGCGGTGCATCGAACGCCTGAAGGCCGCCGGCCAGTCGATCCTGCTCGTCGACAAGAACGTGCGGGTGCTGACGCGTGTGGCCGACACGCACTACATCATCGAGAAGGGCCGCATCGTGTGGTCGGGACCGTCGGCGGAGCTGGCGGCCCGGGAAGATCTCCAGCGCCGCTATCTCGGCGTGTAGGATCGGAGGGCTCGGCACCCCTCTGGAGCGTCCCCCAGGAAGGAGTTGCGCAAGCGCAGCCCGCGCCCGAAACTCGACGGGTGCCCTGGATCGATCCGAGGTTCCCGAAGACAGCTACACCGAGCGACCTGGTCGGCCGCGTGCTGGGCCTCAACCCCGGGCTGATGACCGGGCCGGGCACCAACACGTACCTGGTGGGCCGGCGCGATCCCATCCTCATCGATACCGGCAGCGGCGTCCCCGAGTACGTGCCCCTGCTCGAGGGCTACCTGCGCGAGCGGGGCTGGCGACAGCCCGACCGGGTGGTGCTGACCCACCGGCACCCGGACCATCTCGGCGGCGTCGGCGCCTTGCGCGAGCGCTTCCCCGGCCTGCCGGTCGCAAAGATGCGCCACCGGGATGCCGTCCTCCCCGAGCCCGTCGACGACCTCCGTGATGGCGCCGTCATCGAGACCGACGGCGTGACGCTGGTCGCCGTCCACACCCCCGGCCACGCCTCCGACCATCTCTGCTACTTCCTGGTCGAGGAGCGGGCGGTCTTCACGGGGGACGTGGTCCTGGGGGGCTCGACGACGGTGATCCCGCCGGGCGACGGCGACCTGCTCGATTATCTGGCCTCGCTGCGCCGGCTCCAGGCCCTGGGGGTCGGGCGCATCTACCCGGCCCACGGACCGGTCATCGAGGATGGCCCGGGTCGCCTGGCCGAGTACATCGAGCACCGGCTCCTGCGCGAGCGCCAGATCCTGGAAGCGCTCGGCGACGGGCCGGCCACGATTCCCGCGCTGGTGAAGCGGATCTACGTCGACGTGCCGGTGGCGCTCCACGGGGCCGCCGCCATGTCCGTAGAGGCCCACCTGCGCAAGCTGGCCCGCGAGGGTCGCGCGCGCGAGCACCGGGCCCCCGACGCGCCGTCCCGCTGGGAATCGATGTGAACAGGACACGGGCACCCGGGCTTGATCTCGGCTCATTTCACCGCTCGCCTCGCGCCTCGGCGGCACTCGGCTCGCACTGCGGCCCGTGCCCCGCGCAATCGCGGTCGGCGCTTCTTCTTGGACCCGATCAGGAGGTGAGTCAGGCGCTGAGCACGCAGACCGCGTCGGGCGTCAGCACCTGGGCGGCGATGGATTCGACACAAAAGAGGTGCAAGGCGTCGACGTCGTGCCAGCGGTAGCCGACGCTCAGGTCGCCGCCGACGGTGATGACGAAATCGTCGCCCCGGCCCGAGAAGACCGCCCCGCCGCGGAGCACCGAGGAGCGGTGCACGGCCTGGATCCGCTCCTTGACCTGTTCGCTGGCCGGGTAACCACACCCGCTGGCCTGAGCCTGCCAGAACTCGTTGAAGCGTCCGGGCTCGAGCACCGCGATATACGGACCCGCGATGCCGCTGCGATCGAGGGTGTCGGCCGCCCCGATGAGATCGGCCACGGCCCGGCCCGGCTCGTTCCAGTCGCCCAGCGTCAGGCGGGGCGACTTGCCGGACGTGAGAAACCCGCCACCGTTGTTGTCGCCGTAGAAGACGATCTGGTCTTCGGTCTCGGCCACGTCGCGAGCGGCGGCCTCGGCCGCCGCCGTCTCCAGGACGGGCGCTCCGCGCTCGAAGGTCTCCACCTCCGACCACGAGATGGAAAAATCGGCCCGGATTTCGGTAAGCAGCGCCACGTCCGGGTGAAATGCCCGCGCGCTCCCCCGGGGCCGCAGCCCGGGAGCCGGTCGCAGCGTGCCCAGGCTGGCGGCGACATAGTCCCAGCCCTTGGGGCCGTCGAAGTCGGCGACTCTTCGCCCGGCCAGAACGTGGATCGCGGCTTTACGGACCGCGGCGTCGACCTCCTCCCAGACCCGCTCGGAAACGGGTGCCCCTTTGCGGCGCTGCAGAAAGTCCGCCATCGTCATCGCTTTCTCAACGACCCGATCCCCGTGATCCGAGGCGGCGCCGGAGGCTCGGTGCCGTCGCCGGCTTCCTCGATCGCCAGGACGGGTCGGTCGGTGAACAGGTACATGCGCAGGTAACGGTCGAAGCCCTCGTCCTGGCGACGTAGCCACTCGAGGACCATCGCGGCGTGTTCCTTTTCCTCATCGCGGTTGTGCGCCAGGATCTCGCGAAGCGCGGCGTCGCCGGTGGCATCGACTCGCTGCTGGTACCAGTCGATTGCCTCCAGTTCCTCCATCAAGCTGACGATAGCCCGATGCAGGTCACGGGTGCGTGGGCTCAGCGAGTCGGCCGGTTCGTGGAAGCCTTCCGACGCCACGGGCCGTCCGAGTTGCAAACGCGAGGCCGGTGACTACGCTGCCGCCGCTATCGACGGGCGGCGCTGATGAGGGCGCTGAAGAGGCTACGGGCGGCCGGGTCGTGATCCACGAGGTCTTCCGGATGCCACTGGACACCAACGACGAACCCGCCGCCGTCCTCTCCCTCGACGGCTTCGATGACGCCATCCGGGGCCCAGGCCACGTCCCGCAAACCGCGCCCCAGGCGATCGATGGCCTGGTGGTGAAAGCTGTTGACCTTGAGGTCACCGGCGCCCAGGATCGCTCCTATCTGCGTCCCCTCCACCATCACCTTGACCTCGTGGGTCGCCTGCTGCCGCGGCTCACGCTGGGCATGGTCGATCGGGCTCGTCGGGTAGGCGTCGGGAACGTGCTGGTGCAGGGACCCTCCCAGCGCGACGTTGAGGACCTGCGCGCCGCGGCAGATGGCCAGGACGGGGAGCCCTTGGTGCAGTGCCCGTCGGGTCGCCTCGATCTCAAGCTCGTCGCGCGCTTGCGACACCGCCTCGGCCTTGGGGTGCCTTCGCTGGCCGAACCATTCGGGGTCGATGTCCCCGCCGCCGGTGAGGACGAGGCCATCCAGCCGGTCCCACAGCGCCTGGAGGGCGGGGGGATCCAGGTACGGCGGCAGGAGCACGGGCACGCCACCCGCCCGTTGCACGGCCAGGACGTACGCGCGGTTCAGGTGAGCCCGTGGGGGCGTGGACCCGGGATCGTCGTCCGGCGTGACGGACGTGGTCAGGGCGATCAACGGCGCGCGAGACATGACGCCAGCCTAGCACGACCCGACAATCGCCCCGTCGCGGCCCACGCGCCCGATGTATGATAGCGGGCAATGTCCCTCGACTCCGCCTCGGCCCAGCGCTCGGCCCCGCTGCACAGGCCCACGCACACCGTGCAGGTGATCGGAACCCGTTGGGCCGTGGCCGGCGGTCACCCGCTGGCCGTGGAAGCCGGCGCCCGGATCCTGGGCGCCGGTGGCAACGCGATCGACGCGGGTGTGGCCGCGGGTCTCTGCCTGGGCGTGGTTCACCCCGACATGGTCTCGGTGGCCGGCGTGGCGCCGATTCTCGTGCACCTGGCGGGCAGCGGGCAGACCTGGCAGGTCGCTGGCGTGGGTCCGTATCCGCGCGCCTCCACGGTGGAGTACTTCCGCACCCGACACGGCGGGCAGATCCCGCCCGGCCTGGGCCGCACGGTCGTGCCGGCGGCGCCCGACGCCTGGTGCACCGCGCTGGCCCGCTGGGGCACGATGAGCTTCGCCGAGGTCGCGGCGCCCGCGACCGAGCACGCCGAGCGGGGCTTCCCGGTCTCCGAGTTCTCCGCCTACCAGATGGCGGCGAATGCCGAAAAGTATCGCCGGTGGCCGACCTCGACGGCCCTCTACTTGAAGAACGGGCGTGCGTATCGGGCCGGCGAGGTCCTGACCCAGCGAGAGCTGGGCCAGACGCTGCATCGGATGGCGGCGGCCGAGCGCCGCGCGGGAGGCAGCCGGGCCGACGGCATCGGCGCCGCGCGCGACGAGTTCTATCGCGGCGAGACGGCCCGGCTGATCGCCGAGTTCCACCGCCGCGAGGATGGGCCCCTGACGCTGGCTGACCTCGAGACCTTCGCCGTGGAGGTGGGCCCGGCGCTCTTGGGGACGTTCGGGACGTGGCAGATGGCGACCTGCGGCTACTGGTGCCAGGGCCCGGTGCTGCTGCACATGCTCAACATGCTCGAGGGCCTGAATCTGGAATCCCTGGGTCACAACTCGCCGGCCTACCTGCACCGAATCGTGGAGACGATCAAGATCGCCTTCGCCGACCGGAACGCCTACTTCACCGATCCCAAGTTCGCCGACGTGCCGGAGTTCCTCCTCAGCAAGAGCTACGCGGCACAGCGGCGAGAGCTGATCGGCGAGCGAGCCTGGGCCGAGATGCCTCCGGCCGGTCCGCCGGCGCGTGCCCAGGCCGTGACCGGGCAGGCAGTGATCGCCACCGGTGTGGCCGAAGGCCTCGACACGAGCTACGTGGCCGTCGTCGATGCCGAGGGCAACGGCTTCTCCGCCACCCCGAGCGACCCGAATGCGGACTCACCGGTCGTGGCCGGCGTGGGCTGCGTCGTGTCGCCGCGTGGTTCGCAGGGCTGGCTGGATCCCGCTCACCCCGGGGTCGTGGCACCGGGCAAGCGGCCGCGGCTCACCCCGGCGCCGGCCATGGTCTTCAACGGGGGGCGGCTGGCGATGCCCTTCGGCACGCCGGGTGGTGACGTGCAGCAGCAGGCCATGCTGCAGGTCTTCCTCAACATCGCCGTGTTCGGCATGGCGCCCCAGCAGGCGGTGGAAGCGCCCCGGGTGGCCTCGCGAAGCTTCCCCGACTCCTTCTGGCCCCACGTGATGGCGCCGGGCAAGGTCGAGGTCGAGGGCCGGATTCCTCAGGACACCTGCGCGGCGTTGGCCAGGCTCGGTCACGACGTGTCGATGTGGCCGGACTGGGAATGGCGAGCCGGAGCGGTGTGCGCCGTGAGGGTTGACGGCGAAGGCGTCCGCTGGGCCGCGGCCGATCCGCGTCGAGGCGCCCACGCCATCGCGCGGTAGCGGTCCCACCCGCCGCGAGAGATCGTAGCTTACTCTCGGTCCTCCTCGACCGTCTGCGTCCGGGCGGGCTCGGCGTTCTTCAAGGCCGCCAGAGGACGCCGATCGGCGCCGCCGACACCTTCGGCGACGATGATCGACTTCGCGCGGAACGCCAATCCGGGATCGCGGCGCCAGCCGCGCACGATATCCCTCAACTGGAGCAGCGGCCCGCGCTCCGCGCTCTTCGGCGGGACCAGCTCCAGCTGATCCAGGATCGCGACCTCGAGATCGGCGAGCCCGCCTGCCCGATCGAAGGCCAGAAAGGCGCGGCCGTCGGCGAGCTGGATGAGGGAGACGCCCCGCAACGGGGTGAACACCTCGGGTTGAACCACGATGAGGGCCCGGCGGCCGGGCAGGTGCACGAGTTCGGCTAACGGCGCCGGGCCCGGGGGCCGTCGCCGCTGCCCGCCATCGCTGAGGATCGGCTCGACCAGCCGCACGATCGCCCAGCCCAGATCCCGGTGAATCGTCCGGAGGGCATCCAGCACCTCCTGGGGCAGCGTCAGGGCGACCACTTGTGAAGGACGCCCGAACTTGGGCGGGCGGCCCCGGGCGGCTCGACGCGGTGACCCCGCATCCACGTCCGGCGCGGCCCTCCTCTTCGGTGAGGCCCTCTTCGGGCGACGTGCCATCTCCCTCCCCGGTCGGTAGGCGCGTAGAATTAACTTGAAAAAATAGAAAACATGAGTATTAATCCTAAAAAAATTATTCCTGACCGCCGGGTGATGATCATGGCAGAGTCCGGCCCCCCCATCCAGATGCATTCAGCGCGGCCGATGACGCTCTGGGCCTTCCTCTGGGACCGCCGGTGGTTCTGGCTCGGCCCCCCACTCGTGGTCCTGGGGTCGCTGCTGCTGATGATGCTGGTCGGTCGACCGTGGCCCTAGCCTGAGTCGCGGCGCTCCCAGCGACTGCCGAGCCGCGCCGGCTACGAGGTGGCCGGCGCCGGCGCGCCGGCCGGGGTCGGCCGGGCGGAGATCGGCTCCTCCCGGATGAGGAGGGCCAGGCCCGCGGCGAGGATCGCCATGACGGCGGCCGACACGAACGCGCTCGCGTAGCTGCCGGTCCACTCGAAGATCCAGCCGGCCAGGGCGGCGCCCAGAGCGGCGCCGACCTGATGCGCGAAGAAGATCCAGCCGGACAGCTCACCGACCGAGTATCGCCCGAAGATGTTCGCGGTGAGGGTCGTCGTGGGAGGCACCGTGGAGATGTAGTTGAGCCCGAACAGCGCCGCCCACAGGTGCAGCGACGGCACGTCCCAGACGTAGAGCAGGAACAGCAGGGACAACCCGCGCACGAAGTAATAGGTCGCCAGGGGGCCGCGTCGGCCGAAGCGGTCACAGAGCCAGCCCGAGCCGATCGTTCCGACGATGTTGAGAGCCCCCATCACCCCCAGCGCGGACGACGCCTGCAGCGGCGTGAAGTTGTGCTCCAGGGCGTGCGGCATGAAGTGGGTGAGGATCATGCCGTTCGAGGTGTAGCCGCAGACGAAGAACGTGGCCATCAGCAGCCAGAATTGCGGCCATTGAGCCGCCTCGGTCACCGAAACCCGGCCCGCCGCCTGACGGGCCGCGGCCTGGGCCGCGGTCGCTAGCGGCCCGCTGGAGCCATAGGGCCGGACGCCGCGCTCTTCCGGATTGTTGCGAACCAGCCAGGCGCCGACCGGCAACACCAGCACGAGGAGCCCCACGCCCAGCCAGAGGAAGCTGGAGCGCCAGCCAAAGAAAACCGTGAGGGCCGTAGCCAGCGGGATGACGACGAGCTGCCCGGCCGACATTCCACCGGCGGCCACGCCCATGGCCAGCCCCCGCCGGCTCTCGAACCAGCGGCTCACGACCGTGGAGCCGGTCGTCATGGCTACGCCCCCCGCGCCCAGGGCCATCAGGACACCGGCGGTCAGGTAGACGTGCCACAACTGCTGCACGAAGGCCGAGCTGATGGATCCGACGCCGAGGACGAACAGGCCCAGGACGATCACCCGACGCGGACCCCAGACGTCGGCCAGCCGGCCGACCCAGGGCCCGACCGCTCCCAGAAGGAGCAACGAGATCGCGGCGGCGCCCGAGAGCGCCCCGCGCGTCCAGCCGAACTCCGCCTCCATGGGCTTGATGTAGACACCGAACACGGCGCGCAGACCGGTGGACGCCATCATGGACAGCGTCAGCGCACCGAGGACCACCCAGGCCGGGTGCAGGGAGCGGGCGCGGCTCACGAGCTTGAGATGATATAGGACGACCGCCAGATTCAGACCGTTGTCAGACCTTGCGTGAATGGGGGTGGTTTGGAGGGGGGCAGGCTTCTGCCCCCCTCCAAGGCTAATGATGAGGTTTGGAGGGGCGCGTCTAGTGCCCCCTCCAAGCTGATATGGAAGGACCGGCCGTCAAGTGGGCTGATCACGTCGGTCCTGTTCCCGTTCGAGGACGAAGATGTTCCTGAGGGCGTCGGCGCGCGATCCCGAGGGGCGGCTTCGACGACGAATCAGGCTGATATGCGCGGATTGCCTGGGCAGAGCCGCATGACCGTGGTTCGTCGGGAGCTGCCTCTGTCTAAGAGCGCGAGTCGTCCGTGTCCGAGGGACCTGGCGTCGCATAGCTTGGGCGAGGGCTCTCCAATCGTGCCCCAGCGAGCCGTGGCCGACGCCGCCCAGGAAGCTCATTGGTCCAATACCCCCGGTGGCGGTCTCCAGCGTTATGCCACCTGGGTGCGCTGAGTCATGGCGGCCCAGATGAATCCAACCAACTCGCGTGCGACTGCTGCTACCGCGACGGGCGAGCGTTTGCCGTGGCCGACGAGATGGCGGTAGCGACGGTGGAGACGCTGTTGCGCGCGCCAGGCCTGAGCCACGACGGCGGACGGCTGGCCCTCAATGCGAAGCGCAAGGGCGCGCCCGACTGTGGGGCGGTGCCGATAGTGCCAGGCGGCCTCGACGAGAACCCGCCGAGCGTGACTGTTGCCGGCTTTGGTGAGCGCGCCTCGGCGCTGCGAGTCCCCGGAGGAATACTCGCTCGGCACCAGGCCGAGGTATGCCATGAGCTCGCGCGGCCGACGGAAGCGGGCGAAGTCGACGACTTCAGCGAGCAAGACCATGGCCGAGAGCGTGTCGAGGCCGCGGAAGCACCGCAGCCATCCCACGGGCTCGCGGTAGGGCTTCGTGGTGGCGAGCGCCTCGACTTCTTTGTCGAGCTCCGCCTGCCGCGCCAGCGCCTGCTCGAGCGTAAACAGGCTCGCCTCGAACGCGCGCTGCAGCGGCGGTTGCTCGAACTGCTGGCTCCGGATCCAGCGCCAGTGCGCCTGACTCCAGTTCTTCCCGGCCAGGTAGACTCGGCCGTGGCGCGCGAGGAGTTTCAGGACGCGGTGCCGCCAGCGCAGGACATCGCGTCGGACGTCGTCGCGACACCGGACGAGGTCGCGTCCGGCCTCCTCGGTCGCGTCGGGTACGTGGATCGCCGTGAGTTCCCCCGCCCGAAAGAGGCGGACGAGCTTGGCGGCGTCGCGCCGATCCGTCTTGACGCGCTGTCCCGGCCGGCGTGGCGTCAACGCCGGCGCGATGACATCGCACGCGACACCGAGCGCGGTGAGCCGGCGATAGAGATCGTAGCCGGACACGCCCGCCTCGTAGCAAGCCTTGACCGACCCCTCGCGCATCAGCCGCGTGAACAGGCGTCGGACGTGCTGGGGGTCGTTCGGAATCTCCCGCAGCTCCGGATTCGTGTCCAGCGGTCGCAGGATGCCTGCCACGATCCGTCGCTTGCTGTCGTCGAGGGCCACGTATGTAGTACCCTTCTCCATGACCGGCCTCCTATCGCCTGTGGCTCTGTTCCTGCGGGGAACAACCCACGACTATGCGATACGGCAGGCCGGTCCTTCCATATTGTCTAACGGAGGACGATCTGGTCGCCCTCCGCGTCCACGGTCACGGTGTCGCCCTCGGCGAACTCCCGCTCCAGCAGCTTGAGCGCCAGGGGATCCTGGACGAGCCGCTGGACGGTCCGCTTGAGCGGGCGCGCCCCGAACGTCGGGTCGTATCCCTCTCGGGCCAGCAAGGCCTTGGCCGCGTCGGTGACCTCGAGCTCGATCCGCTTCTCGCCGAGCCGTCGCCGCAGGTGGCCGAGCTGGATGTCCACGATGCGGCTGAGCTCGGCGCGGCCGAGGGGGCGGAAGATCACGACCTCGTCGATGCGGTTGAGGAACTCCGGACGCAGGGTCTGACGGAGCTCGGCCATGATCAGCGGCCGGACCTTCTCGGGCTGCTCGTACTCGCGGAAGATGTGAGCGCCGAGGTTGGACGTCATGATGACCACGGTGTTGCGGAAATCCACCGTCCGACCGTGGCCGTCGGTGAGCCGGCCGTCGTCGAGAAGCTGCAGGAGGACGTTGAAGACGTCGGCGTGGGCCTTTTCGATCTCGTCGAAGAGGATGACGGCGTAGGGGCGTCGCCGGACGGCCTCGGTGAGCTGGCCCCCCTCCTCGTAGCCGACGTACCCCGGGGGGGCCCCGAGGAGCCGCGCCACCGTGTGCTTCTCCATGTACTCCGACATGTCGAGCCGGATCATGGCGCGCTCGTCGTCGAAGAGAAACTCGGCCAGCGCCCGGGCCGTCTCCGTCTTGCCCACCCCGGTGGGGCCGAGGAACAGGAACGAGCCGATGGGGCGGTTGGGGTCGCTGAGCCCCGAGCGCGCCCGGCGCACGGCATTGGCCACGGCGCGGATGGCCTCGTCCTGCCCCACCACCCGCTGGCCCAACCGCTGCTCCATCTGCAGCAGCTTCTGGGTCTCTCCCTCCAGCAACCGGGTGACCGGAATGCCCGTCCACTTGGCCACCGTGGCGGCGATGTCCTCCTCATCGACCTCGTTGCGCACCATCGGTCCACCGTCCTGGGGCTGACCGGCGCGCGCCTCCAGCTCGGCCCGCTCCCGCTCCAGGCGCGGCAGGGTGCTGTACTGGAGCTCAGCCGCGCGGCTCCAGTCGGCGGCGCGCTGGGCCTCGGCCAGCGCGTGTTGCGCGGCCTCGAGGTCGGTCTTCACCCTGGTGAGCCGGTCCATGTCCGTCTTCTCGGCATCCCAGCGGGCCCGGAGCGCGGTGGCCCGCTCTTTCAGCTCGGCGAGCTCGGCGTCCAGACGGCTGAGCCGCTCGCGGGCAGCGGGATCGTCCGTGTCGCGGGCGACCGAGACCCGGTCGATCTCCAGCTGCATGATCCGGCGCTCGACGTCGTCCAGCTCCTGGGGCTTGGACTCCATGTGCATGCGGATGCGAGCCGCCGCTTCGTCCACCAGGTCGATGGCCTTGTCGGGCAGGAAGCGGTCGGCGATGTAGCGGTGAGAAAGTACAGCGGCGGCCACCAGCGCGGCGTCCTTGATCTTGACGTTGTGGTGGCGCTCGTAGCGCTCCTTCAGTCCGCGGAGAATCGAGATGCTGTCCGCCACCGACGGCTCCCGGACCATGACGGGCTGGAAGCGCCGCTCCAGCGCGGGGTCCTTCTCGATGTGCTTGCGGTATTCGTCGAGCGTGGTGGCGCCCACGCAGCGCAGCTCGCCCCGGGCCAGCGCGGGCTTGAGCATATTGGCCGCGTCTACCGCGCCCTCCGCCGCGCCCGCGCCCACGATGGTGTGCAGCTCGTCGATGAAGCAGATGATCTGGCCTTCCGCCTCGGTGATCTCCCGGAGCACGGCCTTGAGGCGGTCCTCGAACTCACCGCGATACTTGGAGCCGGCCACCATGGCCCCGATGTCCAGCGCGATGAGGCGCTTGCCCTTGAGGCCCTCGGGCACGTCCCCGGCCACGATGCGCTGGGCCAGGCCCTCCACGATGGCGGTCTTGCCTACGCCCGGCTCGCCGATGAGCACGGGGTTGTTCTTGGTCCGGCGGGACAGGACCTGGATGACGCGCCGGATCTCCTCGTCGCGCCCGATCACGGGATCGAGCTTGCCCTTGCGGGCCAGGTCCGTGAGATCCCGCGAATAGCGCTGGAGCGCCTGGTATTTCTCCTCGGGATTCTCGTCGGTGACCCGCTGGGAGCCCCGCACCTCCCGCAAAGCCTGGTAGACGTTCTCCGCAGTGACGCCGGCGGCGGTCAGGGCCTGCCCGGCGGCGCCGCCCCGGTCGTGGACGATGCCGACCAGCAGGTGCTCGGTCGAAACGTAGTCGTCTTGAAGTCGCGCTGCCTCGTCCTGGGCCCGCTCGAACACTTTTTCCAGACGGGGCCCGGCGTACTGGCCGCCGCCGCGCACCTTCGGGACCCGGCCCAGCTCGGCTTGCAGACGGCGTCGGATGGCCTCGGGCTGGGCGCCGAGCTTGCTCAGGATCGGCCCGATGGCCCCTTCCTGCTGGGCCAGCAGAGCCAGGAGCAGATGCTCGGGCTCGATCACCTGATGCTCGTGCTCGGCGGCGCTGGCGAGCGCCGCCTGAACGGCTTCGCGAGCCTTGACGGTGAACTTGTCGAATCGCGGCGGCATGGTCGTCAGCCCAAATAGGCTCGCGGGTTGTCGGTCCGCAGCGCCATGAGTTTCTGATAGAGCTCGCGCTCCGCCGGCGTTAGGTCGGCGGGCACCACGATCTTCACCTTGACCAGCTGGTCGCCGTGGCCGCCGGCCTTCACGCGGGGCATGCCGTATCCGGGAAGGCGGAACGTGCGTCCACTCGGGGTACCGGGCGGGATCTTCATGGAGATCTTGCCGCGGAGCGTGGGTACCTCGACGGACGCGCCCAGCGCGGCCTCCGGCGCCGTGATCGGCAGCTCGATCACCAGGTCGTCCCCGTTGCGCTCGTACAGCGGGTGCGGGGTGACGGTGACGCGCAGATAGAGGTCGCCGCGCTGACCGGGCGCGCCCACGCCCTCACCGGCGACCCGGACGCGTTGGCCGGTTCTGACCCCGGCCGGGATCTTCACGTCGAGCTGGCGCCGCGCGCGCTGCCAGCCCCGGCCGCGGCACGTCGCGCACGGCTGGCCGCCCACGTGGCCCGCGCCATGGCAGCTGGGACAGGGCTCGTCCACCTCGAGCGTGAACGTCTTCTGGGTTCCGTGGAACGCTTCCTCGAGCGTGATCTCGACGTTGGCCTGGACGTCCTGCCCGGCCGCGCGCCGGCGTCCCCCCCCGCGGCCGCCGCCCAGCAGATCTTCGACGTCGAACTCCACGCCGCCCCGCTGGGGGCCGCGCCCCATGCGGGCTCCGAGGTCGCCGAAGATCGTGCGGAAGAAGTCGGAGAAGTCGCCCAGGTCCGACCCGTACTCCACGCGGAAGCCGCCGGGACCGCCGGGTTCCCCACCCGGACGCTGGGCGTAACGCTGCCAGTCGGGACCGAGGCTGTCGTAGCGCTGGCGCTTCTCGGGGTCCGAGAGCACTTCGTAGGCCTCGTTGATCTCCTTGAAGCGCTCGCCGTCCTTGCCCTTGGCGACGTCGGGATGGTACTTGCGGGCGAGCCGCCGGTACGCGGACTTGATCGCCTTGTCGTCCGCCTTACGGTCGACGCCGAGAATCTTGTAGTAGTCCTTGAACTCCACCGCCATGCGCCGAAAACGCCGGCAATGAGCCGGCGTCCCTCAACGAAAGTGTAGCAGACGCCGTCAAAACCGCCGCCGCGAGCGCCGGCGGACAGTTTTGCTCAGTAGATCACCCGTCGGATCGGCCCTCGCGCTCAGGCGACGCGCTCGAGCGTGACGCGGTAGCCCTGGCGCTCAAGGGTAGCGACGGCACGGCGTGCGATGCGCTGCGCATGGCGACGGTCATAGTAGTCGGCTCCCGGTTCCTGATACGCAGTCTGTCGCGCGAGGACGTGGTAGCCGGTGACGAGGAGGGCGTGGGCGACCGCCACGACGGCTTTCTTGTGCCCCCGATGACGCATGACGCGGCGATAGCGGGCTCCGAACGCGCTGCCCCGCATGCGGATCGCGCCCAGCGCCGCTTCGGTCAGTGCCGTCCGGAGCCAGCGATTGCCCTTCCGGGTCTTGCCGGACCTATGTTTCCCGGCGCTCTCGTTGTTGCCGGGGCACAGGCCGGCCCAGCTCGCGACGTGGGCCGCGGTCGGGAAGACGGTCATGTCCACGCCAAGCTCGGCGATGAGCACTTCAGCGGTCTGCCGGCTGATCCCCGGGATGGCGTCGAGGCGTTCGAGGGCCTCCGCGAAAGGGGCAAGGAGCTCCTCCAAATGGGCGCTCAGCGTGGCGATCGCCTCGTCAAGGTAGTCGAGGTGCGCGAGCATCTGGCCGACCAGGAAGGCGTGATGGGCGCGAAACCGCCCGGCCAGCGCCTGGCGGAGCGCTGGCAACTTCTTGCGCAGCGCCCCGCGGGCGAGGTCGGCCAACACCGCCGGATCGGTCGTGCCGTGCACGAGCCCCTCGAGCATGGCCCGGCCCGACACCCCCAGGATGTCATTCGCGACGGCGGCCAGCTTGATGCCAGCGTCCTCCAGCGTCTTGTGCAGCCGATTGGCGTGCCGGGTTCGCTCCTGGATCACCGACTTCCGGTAGCGCGTGAGGTCGCGGAGTTCACGGATCGGGGCTGGTGGCACGAAGCTTCCCCGCACGAGCCCGTGCTCCAACACCTGCGCGATCCACGCACAGTCCTGGACGTCGGTCTTTCGCCCCGGGACGTGCTTAAGGTGAGCGGCGTTGACCAGCAGGCAAGTGAAGCCCTCCTCGAGCACGTAGTAGACCGGTTTCCAGTAGACCCCCGTGCTCTCCATCGCGACGTGCGTCACGCCCTGCGCCTCCAGCCAGTCGCGCAGCGCGAGCAGGTCGCCGGCGGTCGTGCCGAAAGTCTGGACGGTCTGGGTCCGGCGGCCACCCGGGCCGGGGGCGCGGACGCACGCCGCCACGGTGTCCCGGTGTACATCCAGGCCGCAGCACCGCTCGATGAGCTGCTCCATCTCGGCGCCTCCTTGGAGGATGTCGCCGGGGCCCGGAGGCGCGCTCTGCGCACGATTTTGCTCGGCGGGCTCGCAGCACCACTGCGGGGTTCCGAACGCGCCCACGCCAATTTCAGGCCGGACTCCGGGGTACCAAAAACCGGCGGCGTCTGCCGGACCCCGGCGCGCGGGCAGGATAGCCGATCTACATGCTGCGCGGGTGGGCGTACGGGCCCATGACTATTTCAGGCCGTGAAGCGCCAACGAACCGATCGGCTGTTCCGAGCGCCGGCTTTGCCGGCGCAATCCTTGGGGAGGCAGGCGCAAGCTGGCCGCCAGGCCCGCGGCGCCGTCGGAAGGGGGGCGAAGCCCCCCTCCGAGGGCTAATCCCGACCCGCCGTGAAGGCCACGTAGAGGGACATCGGGCCCCGTTGCAGGCGCAGCGTGAGCCGGTCGCCCTCCTTGACGTCCTTGGTGAGGCGCTCGAAGTCCGCCATGGACTGCACGGGCTTGCGGTTGATCTCGCGAATGACGTCGCCGCGCTGGATGCCGGCCTCGGCGGCGGGCCCGCCATCGTCGGTCCTGACCACGACGACGCCTTCGGAGGTCTTGAGGTTCAGCTGCCGGGCCAGCTCCGGGGTGACGGGCCGCACCTCGATCCCCAGCACCGACTGTGTCGGCCGGGACCCGCCCGCGCGGACTTCTCGCTCCTCAGGCGCCTCGCCGACCTTCACCTCGACCGAGCGCTCGCTTTGCTCGCGCCAGACCTTGACCTTGGCCGCCGCCCCCGGCTCGGTCAAGCCGACCGCGCGCTGGAGATCGCCGGGAGCCTCCATCTTCTTGCCTTGGAACTCCATCACGATGTCCCCCGAGCGCAGGCCGGCCCGGGCCGCCGGGCTGTCGGGGACGACGTCGGCGATGAGGACGCCCTTGTCGTTCTTGGCCCCGAACGACTTGGCCAGTTCCGGCGTGAGCGGCTGGATCGAAACGCCCAGCCAGCCCCGGCTGATCTTGCCCTTGGCCAGCAGCTCCGTAGAGATGCGCTTGGCCATGTTCGAGGGGATGGCGAACCCGATCCCCGACCCGCCGGCGACGATGGCGGTGGCGATGCCGATGATCTCGCCTTGCATGTTCACGAGCGGGCCGCCGGAGTTACCGGGGTTGATGGCGGCATCGGTTTGTAGAAACTCGTCGAAGGGCCCCTGGCCGATCTGGCGCGCCTTGGCGCTGATGATGCCGGCGGTGACGGTGGCCTGCAGCCCGAAGGGCGAACCGACGGCGATCACCCAGTCGCCGACCTGGGTCCTGTCGGAATCGCCCAGGCGGGCGGACGGGAAGCGGCCCTTGCCGTCGTCGAGGCGAAGCACGGCGAGATCCGTCTTCTTGTCCATACCGACCACGGTGGCCTTGTGCTTGTTGCCATCGAGGGTGATGACCTCGATCTCGGTGGCTCGCTCCACGACGTGGGCATTGGTGAGGGCGACCCCCGAGGGATCGATGATCACGCCGGAGCCTAGACTGCGCTGGGGGATGCGTTCGGGCGCCTCGCCGAAGAAGCGGCGAAAGAATTCCTCGCCAAAGAACTCCTCGAACGGGGTGCGCCCCAACATGCTGCCCCGACTCACGGTGTTGATGTTGATGACCGCGGGCTTGATCGCCTCGGCCACCTTGGCGAAGGTGCCGGTGGTCAGCGGCAGCTGCACGGGCAAGATCGGCGCTTCCAGCGGCGCTGCGGCGGCCGCCGGCCGCTCAGCCCGGCTCAGCGTGAACGCACCCAACCCTCCACCGACCAGGAACGCGGCGAGCAGCCCCGCCACGAATGTCCGCCATCTGACTTGCCTCATGCCCGGCCCTCCTCCAGCTTCTCGCCCGCCAGCACCCGGCGCAGCCGCTCGCCTTCCAGGGTCTCTACTCGCTTCAGTTCGGTGGCGGCTGCCACCAGGATCGCCTTCTTGGTGGTGAGGATTCCCCGGACCCGGTCGTGCGTGCGATCCAGGATCTCCCGCACCTCGGCGTCGATGATCCGGGCGGTGTCCTCGCTCCAGTCGCGCTCCCCTGCCCAGGGCATACCGGTTCCCTTGAGAAACAGGGGCGTGCGCTCGCCGAACGTGACGAGCCCTACGCGCTCGGACATGCCGTACTTCATGACCATGAGCCGGGCCAGATCGGTCGCCCGCTCGAGGTCGTTGTGGGCCCCGGTGGAGACCTCGCCGTACACGAGCTCCTCGGCCACCCGGCCCCCCAGCAGAACGGCGATCCGGTCCTCCAGCTCGCTCCGCGTCAAGAGAAACCGGTCCTCGGTGGGAAGCTGATAGGTCATGCCCAGCGCGGCGATGCCGCGGGGAATGATCGTGATCTTGTGCACGGGGTCGGCGTGGGCGACGGAGACCGCCACCAGGGCGTGCCCCATCTCGTGGTGGGCGACGATGTCACGCTCCTTGTCGGACAGCACCCGGCTCTTCTTCTCCAGGCCGGCCACCACGCGGTCGATGGCCTCCTCGAAGTCCGCCATCTCCACGGCGGCCTTGTCCTTGCGGGCGGCCAGCAGGGCCGCTTCGTTGACGATGTTGGCGAGGTCGGCGCCGGCGAAGCCCGGCGTCCGGGCGGCGATGACGGCCAGGTTGACGTCCGGGCCCAGGACGACGGCCCGAGCGTGCAATCGGAGAATGGCCTCGCGGCCCCTGACGTCGGGCTTGTCGACCACGATCTGGCGATCGAACCGGCCGGGGCGCAGAAGCGCCTGGTCCAGGACCTCGGGCCGATTGGTGGCGGCCATGATGATGACGCCCTTCGAGGAGTCGAAGCCGTCCATCTCGGCCAGGAGCTGGTTGAGCGTCTGCTCGCGCTCGTCGTGACCGCCCACGAAGCCGGTGGACCCGGCCCGCGACTTGCCGATGGCGTCCAGCTCGTCGATGAAGACGATGCAGGGCGCCTTGTCCTTGGCCTGTTCGAAGAGGTCACGGACCCGGGAGGCGCCCACGCCGACGAACATCTCCACGAACTCCGAGCCCGACAGGGTGAAGAAGGGGACGTCGGCCTCGCCGGCGACCGCGCGGGCCAGGAGCGTCTTGCCCGTGCCGGGCGGCCCGACCAGGAGCACGCCCTTGGGGATGCGCCCGCCCAGGCGCTGATACTTCTTGGGATTCTTGAGGAAATCCACGATCTCCACGAGCTCGGCCTTGGCCTCGTCGACCCCGGCGACGTCGTGGAATGTCGTCTTGAGCTCCTTGCGGTCGTAGATCTTGTGCTTGCTGCGGCCGAAGGAGAGCGCCTGGGTGGGCCCGCCGCCCACACGCCGCATCAGGAAGATCCAGATGCCGACCATGATCGCCAGCGGGATGATCCAGCCGAACAGCAGGTCTCGCCAGAAGGTCGTCTCGATGCGGCCGGCGAACTCGACCTTGTGCTGCTCAAGCTCGCGGAGCAGCCACTGATCGTCGACGCCGGGGATGCGCGTGACCGTGAACACCCGCGGCTCCTCGTCGCTGCCCAGCAGCTGGCGCAGCCGGTCCGAGGCCGGTGCGGCCTCGGGGGCGGGCAGGGCACCCGGCCGGGCCACACCGCGGATCTCGGTCTCCGTCAACGCGACCCGCTCGATCTGGCCTTGACGCAGGAGCTCCAGGAACTTCGACATCGACAGCTCTACCGTCCGGGGGGCGAGCAGCCACGACTGCAGCAAGGAAAGGACCAGGACGCCGACGAGCAGATAGACGAGGGAAAACTGCAGACGCTGGGATAGACGCGGCTTCATCGCGGCCCTGCTTGGATGCTAGCGCCGGGGGTGGGGCGTGTCAACGTCGCCACGCCCGTTTCTGCTTGACACATCAAGACGTTTGACCTACAACCGTCGCTGAAATGGCATGTGATCGGTGGAACAAGCTCGTCTGCCTCGCGCTGTTCGCCGCCGTCGTCCTGGTCCTCCTGGCAACGCTCAGCGCCGGCGCGCAGGACACCACCGGGGAGCCTGCCTACCGCAGTTTCCCGGTGCTGGGCTCCCGGCTCGCCGTGTGGGCGGTGGCTCAGCTGCACCTGAACTTCGCCGCCTTCATCCTGGGCGTGCCCATCTTCGCCGTCATCATCGAGATCATCGGCTGGCGCACCCGCGACGCGCGCTACGACTGGCTGTCCCACGAGTTCGTCAAGCTCACCTTCGCCGCCTTCTCGACCACGGCGCTGCTGGGAGCGTTGCTGCTCTTCCTCTTCGTCGGCTACTACCCGCGGTTCTGGACGTACATGACGTCCATCTTCTTCCCGACGTACTGGATCTACGCGCTGCTGTTCTTCGCCGAGACGTTCATCGTCTACCTCTGGTACTACGGCTGGGACTGGCTGAGCGGCCCCCGGAAGTGGATTCACGTCGGTCTCGGGGTGCTGGCCAACCTGGTCGGCACCTCCATCCTCGTCGTGGCCAACTCCTGGGTGACCTTCATGATCTCCCCCGGCGGCGTGAACGAGGCGGGGCAGCTCACCTCGCTGGGCGCGGCCATCAACAACTTCACCTGGATGCCCATCAACATCCACCGGCTGATCGCCAACATCGTGTTCGGAGGGACCATCGCCGGGGCCTACGCGGCCTTCAAGTTCCTCTCGGCCGAGACGGACGAGGAACGAGCCCGCTACGACTGGATGGGCTACGTGGGCAATTTCGTGGCTATCTCGGCGTTCATCGTCCTGCCCTTCGCGGGCTACTGGCTGGGCCGGGAAATCTACGCCTTCAACCAGACGATGGGCATCACGATGATGGGCGGCTTCATGTCGTGGCTGTGGATCGTGCAGGCCATCCTCATCGGCATCCTGTTCCTGGGCTCGAACTACTATCTGTGGCTGGGGATGGAGCGCATCCCCGGCTCGGAGCGCTACCGCAAGTTCGTCCCGCCGATGCTCTTCATCCTGGTCATCGGCTTCTTGATCTGGGCCACGCCGCGCTCGATGGTGGTGACGCTCGACGAGGCCCGGGCGATGGGTGGCACCCACCACCCCATCCTCGGATTCCTCGGCGTCATGTCGGCCAAGAACACCGTGGTCAACCTGATGATCCTCACGACGTTCTTGTCGTACATCCTCTATCGGCGCGCCAACCGTATCTCCACCCGGTCGTGGGCAGGCATGGCCATGGCCGTGCAGTGGGCGGCGTTCGGCGTGGCCGCCGTCATCGTCGTGTTCTACGGTGTCTACGGCTACTTCGTGGAATCCATGGTGCGCATCGGCTTCTCGGTCTATCAGGTGCTGGCGGTGCTGGCCTGCATCGTGCTCGTCATGGCCATCGACATCCCGCTCTTCCGCGGGGCCCGGTCCACCGGGACCATTCGCTGGGGCACGATCGCGGCCCGCTCACAGTACGTGCTGATCATTCTGGCCGTGACCTTCACCTGGCTGATGGGACTCATGGGGTTCGCGCGCTCGGGGATCCGCCAGCACTGGCACGTGTACGGCATCCTCCGCGATACCTCTCCCGAGGCGGTCACCCCGGCCCTGGGCTATGCCGCCAACGTCATCACGGTCATCACCGTCGTGTTCTTCGCGCTGGTCATGTTCATCTTCTGGCTGGGCGGGCTCGGGGAGAAGGGCAAAGCCAAGGCTCATGGCCAGGCCGCGGCGCCGGCGATCGCCGGCGGCAGCGACGTGCGCCCCTCCTGAATGCGGGTCCCGGTCGGCGTCAAGGTGGGAGCGGTCGGGCTGCTGGTCATGGGCTCGTACGCGGCCTTCAGCAATTCGATCCCCCAGATCGAATCCCGGCCGCCCCAGGAGCTGAAGCTGGAGGGGGGCAACGTCACCCCGGCCCAGCTCGTCAAGGCCGGGCAGGAGATCTACAAGACCAAGGGCACCTGCGAGGTCTGTCACCGCATCGGCCAGAAGGGGACCCGAGCGCCCGACCTGGCCGGTATCGGGTCGCGGGCCGCCCGAGCCAAGCCGGGCGCGAGCGCCAAGCAGTACATCATCGAGTCCCTGCTGAACCCCGGCGCCGTCGTGGTCGAGGGGTACCCGCCCATCATGCCCGCAGTTGATAAGCCTCCCATCGCCCTGAACCGCTCGGAGGTGTGGGCGCTGACGGCGTTTCTGCAGTCGTTGGGCGGGACCGTCGATGTCGCGCTCAACGACATTCCCGAAACCGTCGGCGCCGGCGGCACGGCCGGTGCGGCGCCCGAGGTGAAGATTCCCGGTGACCCCAAGGCCGGCAAAGCCGTCTTCATGGGCAAGGGCGGCTGTCTGGCCTGCCACAAGGCCGGCGACGTCCCGGGCACTCCGGTCGGGCCCGATCTGTCCCAGATCGCGCGGATCCAGACCCCCGACTACATCATGCGCAAGATCCTGGATCCCCGCGGCATGGGCACGGTGTCCGGCTTTCCGCCCGGGGTCATGCCGCCGACCTTCGGGCAGACGCTGACGGCAAAGGAGTACACGGACCTCGTGGCGTTCCTGCTCACGCTCAAATGAGCTTCCTGCGGTCCCGCTTCGTCCAGGCGGTCCTCATCCTGGTCCTGGCGGCCGTGCTCCTGCGCTATGGCATCCGGCCGCCCGCGCCCTGGAGCGTGTTCACGCTCTACATGGCCATCGTCTTCATGGGCGTGCTCGTCTTCGTGTCCGCCGACGCCGACTCCTGGCGCAGCTTCGTCCGTCCGCTATGGTCCGTGCTGGTCGACCGCGACAAGCGCTACCTCCGGTATGGCCTGATGATCGTGATCCCGCTGCTGCTCGGCTACTACGCGTACACGCAGGCGGCGGCCAGGCCGCAGGCCCCCCCCGAGCTGCGGGCCGTGCATCCGGCGCCGCCCGATTCGATCGACCTTCGCGGCAAGCCGTTCAACATCTCGGGCGCCGAGAACCCGTTGCGCAAGGACCAGGCGAGCTACGCCACGCACGTCGCCGCGGGGGCGGCGATCTACTTCCGCAATTGCATGTACTGCCACGGCGACAACCTGGACGGCCAGGGCCACTTCGCCCCGGGCTTCAATCCGCCGCCCGCGAACTTCCAGGACCCCGGCACGATCGCCATGCTCCAGGAAGCCTACCTGTTCTGGCGCATCGCCAAGGGCGGCCCCGGGCTGCCCAGCGAGTCGACGCCCTGGAACTCGGTCATGCCCGCCTGGGAGGACCGCCTCACCGAGGAGCAGATGTGGCAGGTCATCATGTTCCTGTACGACTTCACGGGTCAGCAACCCCGGCGATGGGAGTCGCATTGATGCTCTCGCGGGCGGCTCGGGGGGCGAAATGGAGTGGGGGGGCGATATGGAGCTGGGGGGCCCCGAAATGGCCCCCCAGACCCCCCCGTTCACGCGGCGATCGAGCCATGGGCTCGATCGCGCTGGCTACCGCCGTGATTGCATGGCTGCTGGCGGTTCCCGCGATGGCGGTCGCCCAGAAGGGCGATGCGGCGGCCGGCAAGGCGGTCTACGATCGCAAGTGCGCCGGTTGCCATGGCGTCAAGGGCGACGGCAGCGGGCCGGCCGCCGAGCTGCTGATGCCGCGGCCGCGGGACTTCACGTCGGGCGTCTACAAGGTCCGCTCGACGGTGAACCGGGTTCCCACCGACCAGGACATCTTCCGGACCATCACCGATGGCATGCCGGGCACCTCGATGCCGGGCTGGGCGGCGCTTCCCGAGCAGGATCGCTGGAACCTCGTCGCTTACATCAAGAGCTTCGCCGGGGACAAGCTGCAGGAGGCGCCCAGGAAGGCCGAGCTCCCGCCGGACGTCTCCCCGTCGCCGGCGTCTCTGGCGCGGGGCAAGGAGATGTTCGAGGCGATCGAGTGCCACAAGTGCCACGGCGTGGAGGGGCGCGCGGACGGCGTCTCCCGGGCCGAGCTGAAGGACGATTGGGGTCATCCCGTGAAGCCCGCCAACCTGAGCAAGCGGTGGACCTTCCGGGGTGGCGCCGGGCGAGTGGACGTGGCCATGCGCATGGCGGTGGGCGTGCTGGGCACGCCCATGCCGGCCTTCCTCGATGCCGTCGAGAAACCCGAGGACATCTGGCACGTCACCAACTACGTGCTGTCGCTGGGCCCCGAGGCGCCGCGCTACGCAACCCTCATCACGGTGGGCGCGGTGTCGGACGCGATTCCCGACGATCCGGCGGCCGACCTCTGGCGCACGATGGCCGGCCAGTCCATCCCGCTGATGGGGCAGGTGATCGTCGATCCTCGCAACTTCAATCCCGCTATCGACATGATCACCGTCCGCGCCGTCTACAACGAGCGAGAGATCGCGTTCCACCTCACCTGGGATGATCCGACGCCGTCGAAGCCGGACGGCAAGGAGACCTTCGCCGACGCCGTCTCGCTGCAGTTTCCTCCGGCGGCGGCGCCGGGCGGCGTGCGTCCCTATTTCCTGATGGGGGACGCGTCGGACGCTGTCTACCTGCTGCGCTGGCAGAGTGATCAGGGCGTGCTGGAGGTCGCGGCCAACGGGCCCACCAAGCGGCGCGCCCTGACCGGCGGCGAAGTCAGCGGCCGGGCCGTCTTCGACAACGGCCAGTACCGCGTCGTGATGAAGCGGTCGTTGGCCGCCAAGGACGCCGAACGGATCACGTTTCGGCCGGCCGAGTTCGCTCCCATCGCCTTTCAGGCGTGGGAGGGGGGCGCCGGGGAGACCGGGGCTCGGATGTCCCTGACATCGTGGTACTATCTGCGGCTGGAGGAGCCCCGGTCGAACGCTCGTTTCGTGGTACCACCCGTGGTGGCACTTCTCGCGCTGGGCGGCATGCTGCTCATCGTTTGGGCGGCGAACCGGCGCGGTCAACCTGCATAGTGTGGCCAGTTCATTCGTCCGATGGACGAAGGGAGGTAGGCACGTGATGCGCAGAGCATGGGTAGCATGTGCGGCGCTCGCCGTCATCGCCGGCGCGGCGATCCTGGGAGGCCAGCTCGCCCCCGCCACCGCCCAGGGCGGCGGCACCGTCGAGGTCGAGGTGAAGTACAACGGCGCCCCCGTCATCGAGAAGCTGAAGGTCAACAAGGACACCCAGGTGTGCGGGACCGAAGCCCTGGTGGAGAAGGTGGTGGTGGGATCCAACAAGGGGCTGGCGAACGCCGTGGCCTCGGTGCCCACCGCCAAGGGCGAGGCCAAGGCGGTCAAGGCCGTCATCGACCAGAAGGGCTGCAAGTTCGTTCCCCACGTCGTCGTTATGACGCCCGGGGACCTCGAGATCAAGAACTCGGATGGCGTGCTGCACAACATCCATACGTACTCGACCGCCAATCCCCCCATCAACAAGGCCCAGCCCAAGTTCAAGAAGGTGATGACGGAGAAGTTCGCGAAGCCCGAGGTCGTCAAGGTCACCTGCGACGTCCACAGCTGGATGCTCGGCTGGGTGGCCGTGGTGCCCACCCCCTTCTTCGGGGTCACCAGCGAGAGCGGCGTGGCCAAGATCGACAACGTGCCGGCGGGCAAGCACAAGGTCGAGGTCTGGCACGAGACGCTGGGCAAGCAAACCAAGGACGTCGAGGTGAAAGCCGGGCAGACGGCCAAGGTCAGCTTCGAGATGAAGAAGTAGAGAACGGGGAGAGCGCATGCTGAGCTGGTGGCTGCCGGAAAACGTCGCGACCTTCGGTGGGGAGATCGATTGGCTGTTTCACCTGATCTACTACATCACCGGGATCACCTTCATCCTGGTGACGGTCACGTTTCTCAGCTTCATCGTGATCTACCGCGACCGGCCGGGCCGGCGGGCCCGCTACACGCACGGCAACACGCCGCTGGAGATCGTGTGGACGGTGGTGCCGTCCCTGATCCTGGTGGTGCTGACGTTTCTGAGCGTGCCGGCGTGGTCCAAGATCAAGATGAGCCTGCCCCAGACCGACTTCGTGGTGCAGGTGACGGGCAAACAGTTCAACTGGCAGGTGACCTACCCCGGCCCCGACGGCCGGTTCGGCACGCCCGACGACAAGACGCTGCTCGACGAGATGCACGTGCCCGTCGGCAAGCCCATCCGGGTGAACCTCCGGTCCGAGGACGTGATCCACAGCTTCTTCGTGCCCAGCTTCCGCTTCAAGCAGGACGCCGTTCCCGGCCGCGAGATCCCGACCTGGTTCGAGGTGACCAAGCCCGGCAAGTACGAGATCCCCTGCGCCGAACTGTGCGGCTTCGGCCACTCCGGGATGCGGGCCTGGATCTACGTGCACACGGCCGAGGAGTACGCGAAGTGGGCCGCCGCCAACCTCGCCGCCCAGGCGCCCGTGGCCCAGACGGCGCAGGCGAAGCCAAGCGCCGCCAAGGGGGAGAGTGACAGACGATGAGCGCCACCAGCGTTTCCGCTCACGGGCACGCGACGCACGTAGGACACCACGAGCTCGGATTCTGGCGGACGTACGTCTTCTCGACGGACCACAAGATGATCGCGCGCCAGTTCCTCTTCCTGGGCCTGTTCATGATGATCATCGGGGGACTGCTGGCGCTGGTCGTCCGCTGGCAGCTGGCCTGGCCGGAAACGGCGGTGCCGGGCCTGGGCTGGCTGCTCACCGACACCGGCGGGGTGCTGGAGCCGGCCGAATACAACATGGCGTTCACCATGCACGCCACCATCATGATCTTCTTCGTGGTGATGCCGATCCTGGCCGGGGCCTTCGGCAACTTCTGCATCCCCCTGATGATCGGGGCCCGCGACATGGCCTTCCCGTTCCTCAACATGCTCTCGTTCTGGGCGGCGGCCGTGGCCGGCGTCCTCATGCTGTTCGGATTCTTCGTGGAGGGCGGGCACGCGGCCGCCGGCTGGACCTCCTACGCCCCGCTGTCGGCGGTCCCCGAGTACACGGGGACGAACTGGGGGCAGAACCTCTGGTGCATCAGCCTCTTCGTGCTCGGCGTCTCGTCGATGATGGGCTCCATCAACTACGTCACGACCATCATCAACATGCGGGCGCCCGGCATGAAGCTGTTCCGCATGCCGCTGGTGGTGTGGTCCCTGTTCATCACCGCCATCCTGCTCCTGCTGGCGCTGCCCGTCCTCACCTCGGGCGTGGCCATGCTGCTTTTCGATCGCACCCTGGGCACGAGCTGGTTCAAGCCCTCGGGCGGGGGCGAGCCCCTGCTCTGGCAGCACCTGTTCTGGTACTTCGGCCATCCCGAGGTCTACATCCTGATCCTGCCCGCCATGGGCATCGCCTCCGAGATCCTGCCCGTCTTCGCCCGCAAGCCGATCTTCGGCTACCACGCGATGGCGTTCTCCATGATCGGCATCGCGTTCCTCAGCTGGGTGGTCTACGGCCACCACATGTTCGTCAGCGGCATGAACCCGGCGCTGGGCATGTCGTTCATGGTCACCACGATGATCATCGCCGTGCCCTCGGCCATCAAGACCTTCAACTGGCTGGGCACCCTGTGGGGGGGCCGTATCCGGTTCACCGTGCCCATGCTCAACGCCCTGGCCTTCGTGTGGATGTTCGTCATCGGCGGGCTCAGCGGCATCTTCATGGCCTCCACCCCCGTGGACATCTACATCCAGGACACCTACTTCATCGTGGCTCACATCCACTACGTGGTCTTCGGGGGCTCCATCTTCGGGGCCTTCGCCGCCATCTACTACTGGTTCCCCAAGATGTTCGGCCGGCTGACCAACCCGTTGCTGGGCCATCTGCACTTCTGGGGGACCTTCGTGTTCTTCAACTTGACGTTCTTCCCCATGCACATCATCGGCGTGGGGGGCCAGATGCGGCGGATCTACAACCCGCTCCAGTACGAGTTCCTGCAGCACCAGCAGCACTGGAACGTGATCATCACCATCGGCGCCATCGGATTGGGCCTGTCCCAGATCCCGTTCGTCATCAACTTCTTCTGGTCGCTGTTCGCCGGGTCCCGGGCTCCCCACAATCCCTGGAACGCCAACACGCTGGAGTGGTCGGCGCCGTCGCCGCCGCCGCACCTGAACTGGGGGCCGACGCTGCCCACCGTGTATCGCGGCCCCTACGAGTACAGCTCCCCCGAGTCGAAGGAGGACTTCCTGCCCCAGTGGCAGCCGTCGCCGGGGCGCGTGGGGGCCGGGCGGCACTGAGCGGTGGACGTAGGAGTTCGAGCGGAACCATGACGGCCGCCCATCGGCTCGCCCTGCTCACGGGCGTGGCGACCCTGGTCCTCATCCTGGCCGGGGGCCTGGTCACCAACACGGGCTCGGCCCTCGCCGTCCCCGACTGGCCGACGACGTTCGGGCACACCATGTTCCTCTATCCCTGGTCCCAGATGGTCGGCGGCATCTTCTACGAGCACAGTCATCGGCTCGTCGGCTCGCTCGTCGGCCTGCTCACGCTGGCCCTGGCCGCGGCGCTGTGGCGGCTCGGGGGCCGCTGGCGGCTGGCCGGTGCGGTGGCGGTGATCGCGGTGGTGGTGCAGGGTGTGCTCGGCGGCCTCCGTGTGGTGCTGCTCCAGGACACCCTGGCGATCCTGCATGGCTGTCTGGCTCAGGCCTTCTTCGCGCTGGTGGCCGGGCTGGCGCTGGCCACCTCGCCCCGAGGCCGGCCGCCGATGACCTCGGTCGAGCCGGGGACCCGGACGGCGGCCTTCCTGGCGGCCGCGCTGGTGTTCGTTCAGATCGTGTTCGGCGCGCTCCTGACCCACGCCGGATGGCTGGAGATGCACCTCGTCGGCGCCCTGGCCGTCTTCGCCGTCGTGCCGATCGTGGCGGCGCGGCTGCGGCGAAGCGGCGACGCCGTCGCCGAGCCCGTGGCGGGCGGTCTGCTCGTGTTGCTGGTGGTACAGCTCGTCCTGGGTGTCGCCACGCTGGTGGCGCGGCTCGCGCCCGACGTCGTGCCGGCGCCGGCGCTCGGCCTGCTCTTGCCGGTGGCCCACCGGCTGGCCGGCAGTCTGATCCTGGCTGCCGCCGTCATGCTCACCCTGCGGGTGTGGTCGTCAGTGCGGCAGGCCTCGAACCTCACGGAAGCGGTGGGGACCGCCGCATGAGCGACGTCGCCCTTGTTCGGGCGCGGGCTTTGCCCGCGCGAGCTGGTCTGGGGGAGGCCTCGGAGGGGGCCGTCCAGGCCCCCTCCGACCAAATCGTCACCCTCGCCGCGCGCGACCGGCGCCAGGTGATGGCGGATCTGATCGCCCTCACGAAGCCCCGGGTCGTGGTCATGGTCCTGGTGACGACGCTGGTCGGCTACTATGTCGCCCTCACCGGCCCGGCCGACTGGGGGCGCGTCCTGCACCTGGTGCTCGGCACGCTACTGTCCGCGGCGGGAACCCTGGCCCTGAACCAGTACTGGGAACGGGACGTCGACGCCCGGATGGAGCGCACGCGGAGCCGACCGCTTCCCGACGGTCGACTCCAGCCGCTGGAGGCCCTCGCGTTCGGCGGAGCGATCACGCTGGCCGGGGTGGCCTACCTGGCCGCGCTCGTCAACGTGGTGGTGGCGGCGACCACCATCGCCACCGTCGTGCTCTACCTGTTCGCCTACACGCCGCTGAAGCTCCGCACGGCGCTGTGCACGGTGGTGGGTGCCGTGCCCGGTGCCCTGCCTCCGGTGAGCGGCTGGGTGGCGGCTCGGGACGAGCTCGGGCTGGGTGCGGCCTTGCTCTTCGGCATTCTCTTCCTCTGGCAGCTGCCCCACACCCTGGCCATCGCGCGGCTCTATCAGGCGGACTACGCGCGCGCCGGAGTGCGGGTGCTGCCGGTGGTCGACCGGAGCGGGACCAGCACCGAGCGGCAGATCGTCACGGCGTGTCTGGGCCTCCTGGCAGTCAGTCTTTTGCCCACGCTCGTTGGCCTGGCCGGGCCCGTCTACTTCCTGGGCGCCCTGTGCCTCGGGCTGCTGTTCTCGTGGCTGGGCGTGCTGCAGGCGCTGGAGCCGACGGCCCGGGCGGCCCGCCGGGTGCTGCTGGCCTCGCTCCTCTACCTGCCGGCCATCCTGGCGTTGCTGGCCCTGGACAAGTCATGAGCCTTCCGGCGAGGTTCACCGGGGACGAGTTGCGGGGGCGCAACCGACGGGTCGCGCGGGTGCTGCTCCTCATCATGGGCGCCCTGGCCACGGCCGCCCTCCTGGTAGGGATCCGCTGGTGAGCACCGTCCTCGAGACGCCGCCGCCTCGCCGGATCCGCCCGTCCCGGGGAGACGGCCGGCTGCCGCCGACTCTGCCGTCGACGGGGGGCGACGACGGTCGCGACGGTGACCCGTCGCCGCGGCGGATCGGGTTGGACAACGCGATCCTGGCCACCGTCTTCCTGATCGCCGCGGAGGTGATGTTCTTTGCCGGGCTGGTCTCGGCCTTCTGGGTGCTGCGCCTTGGCGCCCCGGTCTGGCCGCCGCCCCTGCAACCGCGTCTGCCGGTGGGGATCACCGGCGTGAACACGCTGGTGCTGCTCGGCTCCAGCGTGGCCGTGGTCGCCGCGATGCGGATGTTCCGTGACAGTCGGCGCCGGGCCGCGGTGCGGAGGCTGCAGCTGGCGGGAACCCTGGGTGGGCTCTTCCTGGTCGTCCAGGGGTACGAGTGGCTGCGCCTCATCGGATTCGGCCTGACGATGTCCTCCAGCACCTACGGGGCGGCCTTCTACACGCTCATCGGCGCCCACGGCGTCCACGTGCTGGCCGCCCTGAGCTGGCTCAGCGTCACGCTGCTGCTGCTGGCCCGCGGCCGGTTCGCCGATGAACACATGGCCGGGGTGCGGGCCTGCGCCCTGTACTGGCACTTCGTGGTGGCGCTGTGGCCGATCCTGTACGTCTCGGTGTATCTGTCGTGAAGCTCGCCGGCCGGGTGATCCTCGTCACGCTCATCCTGGCGCTGGCCCCGGCGATCGCGCTCGCCTGCCCGGGGTGTCTGAGCTCCGCCTACGGAGACCGGACGTTCAACTGGGCGTTCATCGGACTGTTGATCATGCCGTTCGTCGTGGCCGCCGCCATCGGCGGCATCTTCGCCTACGCTTACCTGCGCTCGCGGTCGCGGCGTGCCGGGCTGCCGGGCGACTACCAACCAGAGGAGACGACATGAGCCAGGTGGCTGTGCACTCGGCCGTCGAGCCGGCCGAGACCCCGCTCACGCCGGAGAGCTGGGGAAAGCTAGGGATGTGGATCTTCCTGGTCGGCGACGCCGTAGGCTTCGGCGTCCTGCTGGCCTCCTATGGGGCCATGCGGGCTACCAGTGGGGACTGGCCCAGCCCCTACGAAGTGCTGGGCATCAATCTGACGGCGTTCATGACGTTCCTGCTCATCTGCTCCAGCGTGACGATGGTGAAGGCGCTGGAATGGCTCGGTCGCGGCGATCGCATCCGGGCCCGCATGTTCCTGGCCTACACGGCGATCGGCGGCGCCATCTTCGTGGGCCTGCAGGCCTACGAGTGGTCGAAGCTGATCCACGAGGGGCTGCACATCAACGGCAATCCTTGGGGCTCGAGCCTGTTCGGGACGTCGTTCTTCCTCATCACCGGCTTCCACGGCCTGCACGTGACTGGCGGCGTGCTCTACCTGCTCGCCATGATCCGGTATGTCACCAACCGGCCCGATCCCATGGCCAGCTACAACGCCGTGGAGATCGCCGGGCTCTACTGGCACTTCGTCGACCTCGTCTGGATCATGGTGTTCACCTTCATGTACCTGCTCTAGGGGGCGGAAGCGATGGCGGCGACGACGGCAGAAGCCCACAAGCACCCCAACTACATGACGATCTTCTGGTGGCTCGCGGCCCTGACGGTCATCGAGCTGCTGGTGATCTTCCTGCCGCTGGCCAAGTTCACCATCGGCGTGCTGCTGGTGGGCCTGGCTCTGGGCAAGGCCGCGCTCGTCGCCATGTACTTCATGCACCTGCGCTTCGAGGCGCGAACCATGGGGCTCATCGCCGTCACGCCCCTGGCCATCGCCACGCTCCTGGTCTTCCTGCTCCTGCCCGACGGGCTCGCCGTCGACCACAAGAGCTTCACGAAGAAGCCCGCGACCTCGGCGCCTGCCCAGCACTGACGTGAACCGTGCCGGCCGAGCCGTTGCTGACCCGGGCTGCCCGGATCGCCGGACGGGCAGTGCGCCTGCGCTGTCCGCGTTGTGGGCAGACGCCGTTGTTCCCGGGCGCGCCACCCACCCCGCGGCCGGGGAGTTGGGGACGAGCCGTGCGGAGACGGCTCGGGGGCTGGCTGGCCATGGAATCGCAGTGCGGGCTCTGCGGACTGCGCTACGAGCGGGCGCAGGGCTTCTTCGTGGGCGCCATCTACGTCAACTACGCGGCGACCACGGGCATCGTCATCGCCGGCTACTTCGTGCTGCGGGCGTGGGCGGATCTGTCGACGGCGGTGCAGTTCGCCATCTGGGTCCCCTTTCTGCTGGTCTTCCCGTTCTGGTTCTTCCGGTGGAGTCGCAGCGTCTGGCTGGGGCTCGTGTACTTCGTGAGCCCGGAGGCATGAGGGTAGTCGCGGAGAAGGGACGTTGCGACTCTGACCACGTGAGCGAGCGTCCGGTGCGGGTCATTCCGGCGGGGCACGGGCGTGGCGCTAGCCCGGGTGCCCGTGCCCTGTTCAATAGACGGACGCTCGCCCGCCTGACGAGAGTCGTGACTGCGGTTCTTGCGCTTGCATTCTTTGCGACGCCCGTGGCTGCGGCGTACGAGGAGATCGCGGTGCCGGACGGGGCAACCGTCAGCGGCGTCGTGCGCTTCGTGGGGACGCCGCCCAGGCTGGAGCCGATCCGGGTCAACAAGAACCGCGAGGTGTGCGGCACGTCGAAGGACTCGGAGGCGCTGATGGTCGGCCCGACCGGGGGCGTGCAGGGCAGCGTGATCCGGATCGAAGGGATCGCCCGGGGCAAGAAGCCGGACGGCGAGCTTCTCATCGACAATCACAGATGCCTGTTCGTGCCTCACGTGAGCGCTCTCATGGCCGGCACCCGGGCCCGGGTGCGGAACTCGGACCCGGTCCTGCACAACACGCACGGCTTCCACACGGTGGGCGCCGGCCGGCAGACGGTATTCAACCTGGCCTTGCCCAGCGCGGGCCAGGTGATCGACATCACGAGAAAGCTCACGAAGCCCGGTCCCGTGCGGGTCCTGTGCGACGCGCACCCCCACATGTTCGCCTGGGTCTACGTCCACACCACCCCCTACGTCGCGATCAGCGACGCGCGAGGCGCGTACCGCATCGACGGCGTGCCCGCGGGCACGTACCGCGTCACGATGTGGCACGAAGGCTTCCGGCCCACGGCGGTCGACAAGGACGGTCGCCCCGTCTACGACGAGCCCAGGGTCACCACCAAAGAGGTCACGGTCGCACCGGGCGCCACGGCGACGGTCGATTTTGAATTGAAGTAGGTACGCCAGGAGGGGGCATGTACAGGCACATTTACGTTCCCGTCGACAACTCCGAGCACTCCAATCGGGCGATCGACCTCGCCGTGGAGCTGGGGCAGGCGCTGGGAGCGCGGCTGACCGGCTGTCACGTCTACGCGGCCCGCCTGCACGATTACCGCTTCAAACAGATGGAGTACACGCTGCCCGAGGAGTACAAGGACGAGCAGGAGCTGGAGCGGCAGCGCAGGATTCACGACTCGCTGATCGCCATGGGCCTGCAACTCATCTCCGACTCCTACCTCGACGTCATGGCCAACAAGGCCCGGGCGGCCGGCCTGGCCTTCGCGGCCAAGACCTTCGACGGCAAGCACTACAAGGCGCTGATCGACGACGCCACCGCCTCCGACTACGACCTGGTCATCATGGGCGCCCTGGGCATGGGCGCCGTCAAGGACAGCCAGCTGGGATCGGTCACCGAACGATTCGTGCGCCGCATCGCGACCGATACCCTGGTCGTCCGCAATCACGACGCCCTGCGCGACCAGCAGGGGGCCATCGTGGTGGGGCTCGACGGCTCGCCGCAGTCCTTCCAGGGCCTCAAGATCGGCATCGCCTTGGCCAAGGCGCTGGGGCGGCCCCTGCAGGCCGTCGCCGTCTACGACCCCTATCTGCACTACGCCATGTTCAACGGCATCGTGGGCGTCCTGAGCGAGAAGGCGTCCAAGATCTTCCGCTTCAAGGAGCAGGAGCAGCTGCACGAGGAAATCATCGATACGGGTCTGGCCAAGATCTATCAGTCGCATCTGGAGATCGGCCGGAAGCTGGCCGCGGACGAGGCGGTCGATCTGGGAATCACCCTGCTCGACGGCAAGTGCTTCGAGAAGATCTTGACCTACGCCCGCAAGGAGCAGCCCTGGCTGCTCATCCTCGGGCGGATCGGGGTGCATTCCGACGAGCAGGAGCTCGAGCTGGGCTCCAACACCGAGAACCTCCTGCGCCTGGCCCCCTGCAACGTCCTGCTCACGGGCGGGCGGTTCTATCCGCCGCTCGACGTCAAGGCCGAGGAGATCATCGCCTGGACCGAGGAGGCGGAAGCCCGGATGGAGCGGGTCCCGCCCCAGGTCAAGGGTGTCGCTCGTACGGCCCTGCTCCGGTACGCCATCGAGCAGGGACACACGGTGATCACCAACAAGGTCATCGACGAGGCCATGGCCATCTTCATGCCCACCCGCATGGCCGAGAAGATGCAGATCCTGGCCGAGGACGTGGCCGTGGCCCGGCTTCGCGCCGACCAGGCCGCGGTGACGGCCATCTGCTCGGTGTGCGGCTACACCGTCAAGGGGCCTAACCCGGTGGTGAGCTGTCCGGTGTGTCGGGCCACGGCCGACAGGTTCCAGGTCGTCTCCCGCGAGGTCGTGGAAGCCATCGCCTCGCAGGAGGGCGGCGTCGAAGAGGAGGAGTCGCTGCCCGGTGTGGCGGTGAAGTGGTCCGCCGATGCCCGCGACGCCCTTCGGGAGGTCGCCGACGCCTACCTGCGCCGGCGAGCCAAGGCCCGCGTCGAGAAGTACGCGCGCTCCAAGAGGATCCCCGTCATCACGTGCGCACTGGCCCTGCCCCTGATCGAGGATACCGTCGGCCGCGACAAGCTGGGCGCTGGCTGGGATACGTTGCTGGCCAAGACCCGGTTCGAGCCGGCCGAGGCGCCGGCGCCGGGCCAGCCCGGCGCCTTCGTGTGGACGGAAGACGCCACGGCCCGGCTCAATCGCGTGCCCGCCGGCTTCATGCGCGACATGACGCGCGAGGAGATCGAGAAGGTCGCCGTCGCCAAAGGCGTCGGCGCGATCGATCTGGCCCTGTGCGAGGAAGGCATCGGCCACGCGCGCCAGCTGATGAACGAGGTCATCGCCGGATACGTCTCCACCAAGACGCCCCGCTGAGCGCCGGGGGCCGGACGCGACGCCGATGACGACCGGCGGCGAGCCCTACACCGCCTACAGCGTGTCCTGGAACCTCACGCAGCGGTGCAATCTGGAGTGCGCCCATTGCTACATGTCGGCCTTCGCCGGGGCCGACACGCGGGCCGAGCTCACCACCGCCGAGTGCCGGCGCGTCATCGATGGGATCGCCCAGGTCAATCCCAACGTCTTCTTGATCCTCACCGGAGGCGAGCCGCTCCTGCGCAAGGATCTCTGGGAGATCGCCGCCTGGGCCGCCGAGCGCCGCTTCACCACGGTGCTCGGCACCAACGGCGTCCTGCTGCGGGAGCGGGAGGCCGCGCTCATGCGCCAGCACGGGGTGCTGGGTGCCTCGATCAGCCTGGACTCCACCGTTGCCGCTCGGCACGACGCTTTTCGCCACCTTCCCGGCGCCTGGCAGGGGGCCGTGCGGGCCACGCGCATCTTGCGCGAGGCCGGTCTGGACTTCTCGCTGCATATGTCCGTGACCGACTGGAACGTGAGCGAGGTGCCGGCGATGATCGACCTGGCGCGCGAGCTCGGGGCCCGGGTGCTGAACTTCTTCTTCCTGGTCAGGACCGGGCGGGGCCAGAGCCTCAGCGACATCGACGCCGGCGAGTACGAGCGAATCCTGGCGTACCTGGCCAGGGTCCAGGATGCGGGAGCGGGCGAGCGCTTCGAGGATCCCTGGTCCACGCCGGTTGGCCGGGCCGACGGGCTGCTGATCCGGGCGAAGTGCGCGCCACACTTCCGGCGGATCCTCTGGGAGCGCAACCCCCAATCGCCGTTCTTGAAGAACTACGCCCACGGCTCCTGCCCGGCGGGCAAGTACTACTGCCGGATCACCCCCGAGGGCGACGTCACCCCCTGCCCGTACATGCCGGTGGCCGTCGGCAACCTGCGCCGCACGTCGTTCGCCGAGCTGTGGCGATCGGCGCCGGTGTTCGCCGATCTCCGGGAACCCAGGCTGGGCGGTCGTTGCGGGGCGTGCGAATTCACCAAGCTCTGCGGGGGATGCCGGTGTCGCGCCTACGCGACGTACGGCGACTATCTGGCCGAGGATCCCGCCTGCGCCTACCAGCCCGGCGCCCACGGCAGCCAGGTGATCGAGCTGCCGGCCACGCTGACCTTCGGGCTGCCGGTAGCCTACGAGCTCGTCTGGGAAGAGGCCGCGCGGGCTCGGCTCCAGGCGATCCCGTCATTCGCCCGGGGCATGGTCGCGAGGGCCATCGAAGCCTATGCCCGTCGCCGCGGCGAGGCCATCATCACTCCCGCGCTGCTCGCTGACGCGCGGGACCAGTGGGGCGCTCGATTCCGCCCACGGGCCTAGATCGGGCCGCGCCCCACGGTCCCGCGCTCGCCGTCGAGCGGCGGTTCAGGGCGGCCGCCCGCGCCTACGGCCTCTATGGAGTGGTGTACCTCGTCGGGGGGCTCTATCTGATCGCCCACGGGGTGGGAGTGGCCGGAGCTCGGGCAGGCGCGCCGGCCGTTCCCACCATGCTCTACTGGGGCGGGATCGGCCTCGTCCCGCTCATCCTCATCCCGTTGCTTCTGTGGCGCCGGTGGTCGTGGTTCGGGGGATGGGTGTCGCGGCGGACCTTCGCCTGGCTGGTCGCGGTCCTGCTCGCCGTACGCGCGTTCAAGGTGGCGGAGGTGGTCCTGGGTGGCGGGGGCACGGTGCCCGCCCCCTGGGGAGGCGAGATCTCGTTTCGCACCGGCGGCGTGGTGTTCTTGACTGTCACGCTGATGGCGCTCGCGTTCGTCGTGCGTGCCGCCTGGCCGCACACCGCGGGAGGCGACCGGTGAAAAGGTATCGAGACATCGCAGGCGACGGGGGTTCGGGCGTCGCCGGGCAGGTGCGCGAGCAGCAAGAGCGGATGCGCCGTCGTCTCGCCACCGTCAGTCACGTCCTCGCCGTCGTGTCGGGGAAGGGGGGCGTGGGCAAGTCGACGCTGACGGGGGCTCTCGCCTGCGCGCTGGCTCTGTCCGGCTGGCGCGTGGGGGTGCTGGACGCCGATCTGAACGGCCCCACGATGGCGAAGATCCTGGGGGTGCGCGGCCGGCGCCTGACGATCGCCGGCGACGCCGTGGCGCCGCCGGTCTCCGCGCTGGGCGTCAAGGTGATGTCGATGGATCTCTTGCTGCCCTCCGACGCGGCGCCGCTAGCCTGGCGCGCGCCCACCCAGGCCGAGGCGCATACGTGGCGGGGCGCCATGGAAGCCCAGGCGCTGCGGGAGTTTCTGGCGGACACCGATTGGGGGCTGCTCGACGTGCTCCTGGTCGACCTGCCGCCGGGTACCGATCGCCTCGCCACGGTGACGTCGCTGGTGCCCATGTCGGGCACAGTGGTGATCACGATCCCTTCCGACCTTTCCCAGTTCGTGGTGCGCAAGGCGATCACGGTGGCCAGGGACGCCGGCGCTCCGGTGCTGGGCCTCATCGAGAACATGGCCGGCCTCTTTCCCGGGCCTGACGCGTCCGCTATGGCAGGTGAGGCGGGAATCCCGTTTCTGGGCAGCGTCCCCTTCGACCGGGCGTTGGCTCTGGCGGCTGACCGTGGCGACCCGCTGGTGGCCGAGCCTCCACACGGCGAGGGGGCTCAAGCCATGGCCGCCATCGCAGCTCGGGTGCGCGAGGCGCTGACGCTACAGTCCTGACGGGCAGGTCACGCCCTTCTGGAGCTGATAGTTCGCGACCTTGTAGGTCTTCACGAAGTCGTCCTCCCACGCCGTCAGCCGCACCGGCCCCCGTGCCGTCTCGCCGTCCCACGCAAGGGTCCGGGCTTCGGCCAGGCGGGACACCGGGGCGCGGCCGCCCAGATACTCCGCCGCCATCGGCTTCGTGATGAAGACCGCAATGGTCTCGGTCACCGGCCGCTCGCCGGCGTCCCGCGGAGTCGGCTTGGTCCAGTCGAGGATGACGGTGAAGCCGTCGAGGTTGGGATCGTCGAGCAGGGCCCGCTCGGCGGCCATACGCTTGAGCAGGGGGCCCACGTAGCGCGAGAACATCGCGGCGGCCCGCTCTTCGGCTTTGAGCCTGGCGAACTGCGGCGAGGCGTCTTGCTCGATATAGACCCGCATCGAGAGGTAGCGTTCGTCCTGGGTCGCGCCCTTGGGGCGGAAGAACCCGATCGAGTGCTTGGACACCTCGAGCCAGGGCAGGCAGTGGTAGACCCCTGCGCTCAGCTCGCGGAGGGCCCGCCCGTGGGTCTTGACGAGCCGACGGGCCTTCTCGGAGGAGTGCTGGTCCATCGGGAGCAGCCGGTCGTCGATGGGGCCTGCCCAGGCCATCGAGCCGGCAGCCGGCGCCGTCAGCAGGAGGAAGGCAAGGAGCGAGTTGGCGGTGCGTGTCAGCAGTCTCATGCCGGGCCGCGTCTGCACGGGGGGTGCCAGAGCCGCAAGAATCGTCTTATCAACGCCTTGGCGGAATTCCGCACCTCTCATCACCGCGGCCCTCGGGACAAAGTGGCCAGGCGGTGACAAGGCCCGATACGAAGGCTACCGCTCGAGAATGGCCTCCTGGCTCACCGTGATGGCCTTGCCCCACCAGCCCTCTTCTCGGGCGACGGCGATGTCCTCACGGCTGACCCGTGAGGACTTTCCCTCCCGGTTGCGCACGGAGAATCCCATGTGGGCGCCCGAGGCGAAGTGCGACGGGTGAGACTTCCACGCCTCCCACTCCTCGCTCGTCGCGCAGCCGGTCAGGGCGAAGAGGATGATCAGCAAGACCGACATCAGCCAACACGTGCTCCGCATGCTCGCGGGTCCTCCTGCCGGCGGTAGCCGGGACAATGCTACCGTCGCCTCCCTGGCGGGTCAACCGCGGGTGGACATGTTAGACTCGCACTACTTCGGAGGAGCCTGCCATGGACCCGCTGAAGATCCATGCGATGCCGGAGCGGTTTCGCCGGCCCATCATGATCCTGGCCTACACCGGTTGGAACGACGCTGCCGAGTCGGCGACGACGGCGGCGCGCTTTCTAGCGACGTCCCTGGGCGCCTGGAAGCTCGCGGAAATCGATCCCGAGGATTTCTACCATTTCGGGCTCAACCGCCCCCACGTGCGCTTCAAGGCGGGCTCTACGACCGAGCGCGAGGTGATCTGGCCGGCCACCGAGTTCTCCATCGCCCAGTCCGAGGACCTGCCGCGCGACATCATCGTCGGCGTCGCCCCCGAGCCTCACCTGCGCTGGAAGACCTACTGCGAGGCGGTCCTCAGCCTGGCCCGCGTGTGCGAGGTCAGGCTCGTGCTAACCCTGGGTGCGCTCCTGGCCGAGGTGGCCCACACCAGGCCCGTCCGACTGGTCGGGGGGGCCTCCGACCCCGAGCTGGCGACCTTGCTGGGCATCCGCCCCACGAAGTACGAGGGCCCGACCGGCATCGTGGGGGTTCTGAACACGGTCTGTCGTGACCGCGGCATCCGCACGGCGACCCTGTGGGCCAACGTGCCGCACTACATCTCGGGGATCGAGAACCCCAAGGCCACCCTGGCCCTGGTTCGTCGGGTCCTCGCCTTGCTGGGTGCCGCCGCGGATCTAGGCGAGCTCGAGGAGGCGGGCCGGCAGTTCGACCAGAACCTGGCCGAGATCGTCGCCCAGAACTCCAAAGTGGCCAGCTATGTCTCGCGGCTCGAGTCGCGCGAAGAGGAGACGGAGCCCGAGGCCGAGCCGATGACCGAGCTGCCCCCCGCCTCCCAGCTGGTCGAGGAGATCGAGCAGTTCCTGCGCCGCCAGCGTCCGGAGTAAGCCGGGCCCGCTTCGCCGCCTGGGCGGGCGTCCTCGCACTGGCCCTCTCCGGCGTCGTCCCCACCGCCGGCTCGGCACACGACCTCGCTGTCCGCTGGCAGCCGGCTCGTCCCAGGCCCGGGGACATCGCCTGGCTGACCGTACCGAACGTGGATCCGGGCGCGACCGTGGAAGGCTCTGTACAGGGGCGCCCCCTGCACTTCTTTCCCTACGCGGATGGCCAGGCGGCCGTGGTGGGGTTCGACGTGGAGGCCAAGCCGGGCCCGCACGCCTGGCGGCTGGCCGTCGTCGTCCCCGGACAGCCGCCGCGGGTCGCCCGGGGCCAGATCCGCCTTCAGCGCCGCGATTTTCCTGTCCAGCGGCTGACGCTGCCGTCCCGCATGGTGGATCTCGATCCTGCGACAGAGCAGCGCGCGGTGGCCGAGGGCCAGCGGTTGCGGACGATTTATCGGACAGTGAGCCCTGAGCGCCTCTGGCGGGGCGCTTTCGCCCACCCGATCGGCGGCAGCGCGCCCGGGACCGGGTTCGGAGCCCGCCGGGTCATCAACGGGCGGCCACGCGCCCCTCACGGTGGGGCGGATTATTCGGCTCCCCAGGGTACCCCGGTGGTCGCCGTCAATGAGGGCAAGGTGGCGCTCGTCGCCGACTTCTTCTTCCCGGGCCGGCTCGTCGTCCTCGACCACGGCCTGGGTCTCTACACCCTTTACTTCCACCTGCACGAGATCATGGTTCTGGAGGGGGAGCGTGTGGGCCGGGGGCAATCTATCGGGAAAGTCGGCGCCACTGGTCGCGCCACTGGCCCCCACCTGCACTTCGGAGTGCAGGTGGGGGCTGCCCGGGTCGACCCCGCAACACTCCTGGAGTTGACGGTCCGCGACTAACGCCGACGCTTCGCCTTGGTCCGCCTCTTCGTTGCCTTGGCCCGGCCCTTGGCCTTGGCCCGAGGCTTGGCTTTTGCCTTGGCCTTGGGCTTCGCCTTGGCCTTGCGCTTCGGCCGGGTCGCCGCCTTCGGCCTCGCCGGCTCGGGCGCGCTGGGCATCGGTGGAGGCGGCATGGGCGTGCTGGGCATCCAGGGCTGGGTGTCGCCGTAGGGTCGCTCCATCATGGCCTCCCGGTCTCGAGGTTGACCTTCGCTGTTTACCCTGCACATCGCGCCCGACCGACGCAAGTAATTTCAGTCCGCGGCATCACAGGGCGACGCGTCGGCGTGCGCGCATGGCCTCGGCGCCCAGCGTCACGTTCGACCACACGGCGATCAGCGAGCGCATCAGCAACGCCCGCACCTCGCCCCGGCCGATCTTGATCGGGGCCGTCGCCCCCACCGGATCGGCATGGGCGGCCAGCTCGCGAAGGGTTCCCAGCCCGATCAGCAGCGGCCAGGCGCACGCCAGGCGCATCCGCCACTCCAGGCGGGGGACGGCCAGCGTGTATTGCCAGGCGGCCTCGTAATGCGACAGCGCCAGGCCCAGCAGCCGGCGCACCAGCGGACGGGCGCGGCGTGTCGCCTCGGGATCGAGCAGATCACGGGGAGCGAGCCCCAGGGATTTCAGCTCGCAGGCCGGCAGGTAACAGCGGCCGCTGCGCAGGTCGGCGGGGACATCACGGAGGATGTTGGTGAGCTGCAGGGCCTTGCCGAAGCGGACGGCCTGCGCCTGCATCGCCGCCAGATCCCAGTGGCGCAGGCGGGGGCGATGGGCGGCGTGAAGCGCCGTCCAGAACGGGCCCACGCACCCGGCGATCAGGTAGGTGTAGCGGTCGAGCTCTTCCATGGTTTCCAGCGCCGCCACCGCGCCGGCGTCCTCCCCGGGAAAGCGCGTCAGGTCGAAGACCATGCCACTGGTCAGGGTCGCCAGCACGCCGCGGACCTGCTCGCGGTCCGCGGGCGGGAGCCGCTGCAGCCGAGCGACGGCTTCCTCGACGCGCTCGAGCAACAGTCGCTCGGCCCCGTAGGGCCTGTGCGGGGCGCAGGCCCGGCTGACCGCGGCGACCTCGGTGGCCTCTCCCGCGTACGCCCGGCGCAGGTGCTCCAGGTGTTCGAGACGGTCCTCGCAGGGAATCAACCGGGTGTCGGCCACGCTGTCGGCGGCCCGGGCCAGGAGGTACGCGAGACCGATCGGCTCGCGCAGCGCCGCGGGAAGAATGGCAAGCGAGAGATAGAAGCTCCGGCTGACCTGCCGCAGAAGGCCGCGGAGCAGGTCGTCGGACATGCTAGTCGTGGTCGAAGGGTCTCCGCGGGGGGGCGGGGTCGTCCTTGGCCTTCTTGAGGCTTTCCTGGAACTTGCGGTCGAGCACCTTGGACTTCTGGGCTTCCGCCTCCATCTGCTGCCGGAAGCGCTCCTCCCGCTGGGCCGCGCGCGCGTCCAGGGCACCGAGTGCCGTGTCCAGGTCGGCCAGGGCTCGCTTGCGCGGCGGCTCCTCGTGCGCGATGACGGCCTTGAGCTCGGGATCGATCGTGAGCCGACCCCCGCAGCACGGGCAACTCACGACGAAGGACGCGGCCGCCATGGCGTCACGCTAGCAGGTCGCGAGCAGAGGCGCAACCCGGGTAGAATGCCCTCGGCGTGGTGAGGTCGGGCGAGCTGACCAACGAGTTCTCGTGGTCGCGCAGCCGCGACGGTGCGTTCCAGGAATGCCGGCGGAAGTACTACTACCATTACTACGGCGCCTGGGGAGGCTGGGAGCCGGGGGCTTCCGAGGAGGTTCGCCGGCTCTATGTCCTCAAGCAGCTCATGTCACGGCAGCAGTGGGCCGGGCGGGCGGTTCACGACGCCATCGAGCTGGCGTTGCACGGCCTGGGCGACGGTCGCGCCATTCCCGTCGAGCCCTTCGTCGCCGATGTCATCGAACGGATGCGGGCGGACTGGCGGTCCTCGCGGTCAGGCCGCTACCGCGAGGCCCCCAAGACGGTGGGGCTCTTCGAGCACGAGTACCACCTGGAGCTGAGCCGGGAGGCCTGGCAGGCGCTGAGCCAGAACGTCGCCACCTGCCTGAGGAACTTCTTCCGGCTCCCCCTGCTGGCCGATATCCGCCGCACGTCCCCCGAGCACTGGTCGATCGAGCACTGGTCGAAGGTCTTCGACTTCGAGGGCACGGCGGTCTGGGTCGCCCCGGACTTCGGCTTCTGGACTCCCGAGGGACGGCTGGGACTCGTCGACTGGAAGACCGGCGGCAGCAATGGCGCCGGCGCCGCCTTCCAGCTGGGCTGCTACGCGCTGTACGCCCGGGAACTGCTCGGTGTGCCGGCCGCCCAGGTCGATCTCTACGAGGTGAACCTGCGCGAGCCGAGAGTGACGTCCCATCGCTGGGACGAGGGACGGCTCGAAGACATCAAGGAGCAGCTGCGCCTGTCGATCCGATCGATGAAGGCGTATCTCGCCGATGCCGCCGCCAATGTCGCCGTGATCACCGACTTCGAGCGGACCGAAGACCTGCGCATCTGCCGCTGGTGCAATTTCCGGGCGGTCTGCCGCCCCGAGCTGGCCTGAGGCCGGCACAGGAGACGACGATGCCGATCCAGACTCCGTATCTCTTTTCGGCCGCCATGGACGTCGACCCTGCCCGGGAGGCGCTGTTCAACGAGGTCTACGACCGGGAGCACGTCCCGCTCCTGCTCGAGGTGCCCGGCGTCCTGTCCGTCGCCCGCTTCCGGGCCGAGCCGGTGACGATGATCATCGGAGGTGAGCGCAAGACCATCGCCATCGATGCCGAGCCGCGGTACACGGCCCTCTACGAGGTCGCCGGGCCCGACGTGCTGACGAGCGAGGCCTGGGCCAAGGCGGTCGACCAGGGCCGCTGGCCGGCCCAGGTCCGGCCCTACACGCGTAACCGCCGTCACGTGCTGTACCGACGGCTCGCCTGACGAGGCATTGCGCGTGGTGAGGCCGCGCGGCCGCCTGTTCCGGAAGTACATCGTCCTGTTCGCCGCGGTGGTGAGCGGGGTGCTGCTCCTCAGCGGCGCGCTGGAGATCTACTTCTCGTACCAGGAAGCCAAGGCGGCGCTGGCCGCCGTCCAGCGGGAAAAGGCGCTGGCTGCGGCGACCCGCATCGAGCAGTTCGTTCGGGAGATCGAGCGACAGCTGGGCTGGACCACGCACCCGCTCCTGGTGGGCGGGGCCGCCGCCCTGGAGCAGCGGCGGATCGACTACTACCGCCTGTGGCGGCAGGTGCCGGCGATCACCGAACTGAGCCACCTCGATGCCCGGGGCCGTGAGCAGATCCGGGTTTCCCGGCTCGCCATGGACATCGTCGGCAGCAGGACCGATTACTCCGGCGATCCCCGGTTTCGGGAGGCCAGCGGCGGGAAGACGTACTTCAGCCCAGTGTACTTCCGCAAGGAATCCGAACCCTACATGACGGTCAGCATGTCGGGGAGCACGACGGCCGTGGGGGTGACGGTCGCCGAGGTCAATCTCAAGTTCATCTGGGACGTGATCTCCCAGATCAAGATCGGGAAGGCCGGCCAGGCGTACGTCGTCGATGGGCGGGGCCAGCTCATCGCTCACCCCGACATCAGCCTGGTGCTCAAGAAGAGCGATCTGTCGGGGCTGGCCCAGGTCCAGGCGGCGCGGGCGCACGCCGACAACCCCGCGTCCAGCGAGCCGGCCATCCTCGCCCGCGACCTCCAGGGACGCCGGGTGCTCGCTGCCCACGCGGCGATCACCCCGCTGGGCTGGCTCGTCATCGTCGAGCAGCCTCTGTCGGAGGCCTTGCAGCCCATCCAGGCCTCCATCATCCGTACGGCGCTCCTGGTCCTGGCCGGCGTCGGGCTGTCCGGCATCGCCAGCCTGGTGCTGGCCCGCCGGATGGTGCGCCCCATCCAGACGCTCGGCGCCGGCGCGGCCCAGATCGGCGCGGGCGACCTCGGCCATCGGATCGAGGTGCGGACGGGCGACGAGATCGAGGCCCTGGCCGACGAGTTCAACCGGATGGCGGCCACGCTGCAGGAGTCATACGCCGGCCTGGAGCGCAAGGTCGAGGAACGCACGGGAGAGCTGCGCGAGGCCCTGGAGCAGCAGACGGCCACCGCCGAGATCCTGCGCGTGATCAGCAGCTCGCCGTCCGATTTGCAACCCATCATGGACGCAGTGGCCGAGAACGCCGCGCGCTTGTGTGAAGCCAACACCGCGATCATCTTCCGTGTCGAGGGGTCCCTGCTCCGGCTCGTCGCCTCGTACGGCGACATGCCCGTCGCCGCGGCCACCCGCGAGGAAGGGATCCCCCTCAACCCGCGGACGATTTCCGGGCGCGCCGTGCTCGAGCAACGGGTGATCCACATCCGCGATCTGGCCGTGGAGACGGAGCGAGACTATCCCGAGTCGGTTCGCTTCGCCGGGGCCACCGGGGTGCGGACGATGCTCGTCGTGCCGCTCGTCCGCGAGGGATCGGCGCTCGGCACTCTCGTCATCCGGCGGCGCGAGGTCCGGCCCTTCGCCGACAAGCAGGTCGCGCTGGTCAAGACCTTCGCCGACCAGGCGGTCATCGCCATCGAGAACGTGCGGCTCTTCCAGGAGCTACAGGCGCGCACCCGCGACCTGGCCCAGTCTCTGGAAGAAGTCCGCGCGCTGAGCGAGGTGAGCCAGGCCGTGAGCGCCTCGCTCGACCTCCGCCGCGTGCTCGACACGGTCGCGCGCCACGCCGTCAACCTTTCCGGCTGCGACGCGTGCGGGATCATCGAGTTCGACGCCTCCCGCGAGGTCTATACGGTCGTGGCCAGCCATAACCTCAGCGAGGCGTATATCCAGGCCGTTCAGGTCACGCCGATCGATCCCCGCAAGGGGATGATCGGACGCGCGACGGAGACCGGGGAGTCGGTCCAGGTGGCCGATATCGCGACGAGCGAGGGCGTGCTCTTCCGCGAGATGACGCTGCGCGAAGGGTTTCATGCCCTGGTGGCCGTGCCGATGAGCGGCGGCAGCATCACCCGGGGAATCGTGCTCTTTCGCCGGACGCCGGGCCGCTTCGACGATGGCGTGGTCACGCTCCTCACGGCCCTGGCCAGCCAGTCGAAGATCGCCATCGAGAACGCCCGGCTGTTCCAGGAGGTCGAGGACAAGGGCCGGCAGCTCGAGGTGGCCAACCAGCACAAGTCCGACTTCCTGGCCGCCATGTCGCACGAGCTGCGCACCCCGCTCAACGCCGTGATCGGTTTCTCCGAGGTCCTGCTGGAGCGGATGTTCGGCGACCTGAATCCCAAGCAGGAGGAGTATCTGCACGACATCGTGGCCTCCGGCCGCCACCTGCTCTCGCTGATCAACGACATCCTGGATCTGGCCAAGATCGAGGCCGGACGGATGGACCTGGAGCTGGCGGCCTTCAGCCTGCCCGCGGCGCTCGACAACGCGCTCACGCTGGTCCGGGAGCGGGCGGCCCGGCACGGCATCACGGTGGCCTGCCGGGTCGATGCCGGCATCGACCGGATCGTCGCCGACGAGCGGAAGTTCAAGCAGATCGTGCTCAACCTCCTGTCCAACGCCATCAAGTTCACTCCGGAAGGAGGGCGGATCGACGTCAGCGCGGCGCCGGCCGACGGGCTCGTCGAGATCGCGGTCGCCGACACCGGCATCGGGATCGCCCCGGAGGACCAGGAGGCGATCTTCGAAGAGTTCCGTCAGGTCGGCGCCGACTACGGCCGCAAGCGCGAGGGCACCGGACTGGGCCTGGCCCTGGCCCGGAGGTTCGTCGAGCTGCACGGCGGGCGCATCTGGGTCAAGAGCCGGGTTGGCGCCGGGTCCACGTTCACCTTCACGCTGCCACTGGAGCCACGCCGGTGAGAACGGGGGGAGCAATCGCTCCACGCCGAGCTCATCAGGGAGTTGAAGGCATGATGACACGACGCCAGGTGCTGCGCGGTCTTTCGGTGATGAGCGGGGCCGGTCTGATCGGTGTATCTTACCGGCCGACCGCCGCCGAGGCCCCGCCCGAGACGCCCCGGGTCCGGCTCGCCGCGATCCCGGGCATCTGTGTGGCTCCGCAGTATGTAGCCGAAGAGCTCCTGCGGGCCGAGGGATTCACAGACGTCGAATACGTCCCGGGGCCGGCCACCTACCAGAACTTCGCCGCGGGTACGGTCGACATAAGCATGGCCTTCGTCGCTCCCTTTATCATCCAGGTGGACACCGGCGTCCCCATCGTCATGCTGGCCGGCGTTCATCCCGGGTGCTTCGAACTGATCGCGACGGAACGCGTCCGTGCCATCACAGACCTGAAGGGCAAGACCGTCGGGGTGCTGAGCATGGGCGGCGCCCACCACGTCTTTCTCGCCAGCATGGCCGCCTATGTTGGCCTGGACCCCGCCAAGGACATCAACTGGTTCACGCACCATCCGAGCGAGTCCGCGCGGCTCCTCGCCGAAGGCCGGGTGGACGCGCTGATGGCGTTCCCACCGGTGCCGCAGGAGCTTCGAGCCAAGAACGTGGGGCGTATCGTCGTCAACAGTGCTCTGGACCGCCCCTGGTCGCAGTACTTCTGCTGTGTGGTGACTGCTCGTTCGGAGTTCGTGCGCAGCCACCCGATGGCGACGAGACGAGCGCTCCGGGCGATCCTCAAGGCAACCGACGTCTGCGCCCTACAGCCGGATCGAGCGGCGCAACGCCTCGTCCAACGTGGATTCACGAAGGAATACGACTACGCATTGCAGACAATGAAAGAAGTACCGTACAACCGGTGGCGAGCGTACAACCCCGAAGACGCGGTGCGGTTCTACGCCCTTCGGCTCCACGAAATCGGCATGGTGAAGTCGAGCCCCCAGACGATCATCGCCCAGGGGACGGACTGGCGGTTCCTGAACGCCCTCAAGAAGGAGCTCAAGGGATGATCACGAGACGCCAGTTCGCGAGCGGGCTGGCGGGCGCAGGCCTGATGGGCCTGCTCGCTGCACCGGGGCGCGCCGGCGAGCCGGCGCCCGAGACCACCCGACTGAGATTCATCGTGATCCCCGACTCCATCTGTAAGAACTACACGAAACAGGAGGGGTACGCCGGGCAAGCGATTCGAGAGGTTCCCTATGGGCGGTGGCGCGAGTACGACGTGACGGATACCGTGCGTTTTTACGCCCTTCGCCTGCACGAGGCGGGGTTCATCGAGGACACCCCCCAGGAGATCCTCGCGCGGGGGGTGGATCTGCGCTTCTTCAACGAGCTCAAGCGGGAGCTGAAGGGCTGAGGAATGGACGAGCGGCCGACGAACATCGGCGGCCGTTCCACAGCGGCCGGCCTCTTCGGGTCCAGGAGACGGCCGTGAACCGGCTGGCGTGCGGCGTGTTCTTGGCGCTGGCCTCGATGGCGATGACGGTGGTGCCGGGGCTCGGCCAACCGCAATCGCCTGAGCCACTGCCCAGGATCGGCGCGGCGCCCGACTTCACGCTCACGACGCAGAACGGCGGACGCTTGCGCCTCGACGACCTGCGCGGCAATGTCGTGGTGATGACCTTCATCTACGCGAGTTGCGTCGATACCTGTCCGCTGCTGACGGCCAAGCTGGCCGCCCTGGCGCCGCGCCTGAGGGCGGGTGCTGCCGGGGTCCACTTCCTGGGAGTCACCGTCGACCCCGAGCGTGACACGCCCGACATCCTCCACGAGTATGCCCGGCGCCACGGCCTCGGCAGGCAATGGACGTTCCTCACCGGCAACCCGGCCGAGATCCGGGAGGTCGCCCGACGCTACGGCGTGTACTTCAGGAAGAGCGAGCGAGGGGACGTCGACCACACCTTCCTCACGTCGCTGATCGACCCGAGTGGGATTCTCCGTGTCCAGTATATGGGGGTGCGGTTCGATCCCGACGAGATGCTGAGGGACGTGCGCAGCCTTCTCAACGAGTGAGCGGCGCCGTGACGACGGCGCCTCGACGGCCGCTGCCATCGCCGTGGGAACTGCTGCCCCGCCTGGTGGCAGGTGTCCCCCTCAGCGTCCACGGTAAGCTGCTCGCCGCCTTCCTGATCATCGTGGTCCTCCTGATCGCGGTCGGCGCGGTGGGCCTCGAGGCGCTGAGCGAGGTCAATGTGAGAGCCGAGAACCTGGTCGCGCTCCAGCGCAAGATCGCCGCCTACCGTCAGCTCCAGCACGATACGACGGCGCAGCTCTACAGCGTCGCCTCCGCCCTGCTGGTGCCCGAGGAGCGGATCCTGGAGGCTACCCTGCGGCAGCTCAACCAGTTCGGCTACGACCTGGATCGCCTGCAGTTCGTGGCCCGAGACGAGGTAGAGCTTCTGGGGCGCGTCCGGGGCGACTACGAGCAGTTCATCCAGGTCGTGACCCGGGTGATCGAGCTGATTCGGACAGGGCGTGCCGCCGAGGGGCGCGAGCTGCAGGTAGCCCGGGCCGCCCCGCTCGCCGACCGCCTGGAGCGCCTGACCAACGAGCTGGTGAACAAGGCCGAGGCCGACATGGTGGCCAGCATCGAAGCCGCTCACGAGGCCTACGCCACGTCACGCCGGGTCGTCATCGGCTTCGCCGTGGGCGCCATCGCCCTGGCCCTCATCCTCGGCTACGCGATCTCGTGGTCGGTGGTCGGCCCCGTCCAGCGGATGGACGTACGGCTCCGGGAGATCGCCTCCGGAGACTTCGCCCAACGTGTCGACGTGCCGAACCGCGACGAGCTGGGCGCGCTGGCCGCCAACCTCAACCGGATGAACGACGAGCTGGGCCGGCTCTACCGGGAGCTGGAGACGGCGAGCCGACACAAATCGGAGTTCCTGGCCAGCATGTCCCACGAGCTGCGCACGCCGCTCAACGCTATCATCGGCTTCTCCGAAGTGCTCCAGGACCGGATGTTCGGCGACCTCAACGACAAGCAGGCCGAGTACATCGACGACATCGTCTCCTCGGGTCGCCATCTGCTCGCCCTGATCAATGACATCCTCGACCTTTCCAAGATCGAGGCGGGCCATATGGAGCTCGACCTGACCCGGTTCGACCTCCCGGTCGCCCTGGAGAGCACGCTGGCCCTGGTCCGGGAGCGGGCCACCCGCCGGGGCCTGCGGCTCGATCTGAGGGTGGACGGCGGGGTGGGGTCGGTGGTGGGCGACGAGCGCAAGGTGCGCCAGGTGCTCCTCAACCTGCTGTCGAACGCGATCAAGTTCACTCCCGAAGGAGGCTGGGTGGCGGTGCGTACGGCGTCCGCCGACGGGGCCGTGGAGATCTCGGTGAGCGACGCCGGCATCGGGATCGCCGCCGAGGACCAGGCGGCGGTCTTCGAAGAGTTTCGCCAGGTGGGCAGCGACACGGCCCGCAAGCGGGAAGGTACGGGCCTGGGGCTGACGCTGGCCCGGAAGTTCGTCGAGCTCCACGGGGGACGCATCTGGGTCACCAGCGAGATCGGCAAGGGATCGACCTTCACCTTCACCCTTCCGGAGCGAACATGGCCGGTGAGCTGATCCTCATCGTTGAGGACAACGAGCGCAATAGACGCCTGGTCCGCGATGTGCTGCAATTCAAGGGCTATCAGACCATCGAGTCGGAGACGGCGGAGGAGGGCCTCCGGCTGGCCCGCGAGCAGGGCCCGGCCCTCGTCCTGATGGACATCCAGCTGCCCGGGATGGACGGCATCACCGCGCTGGGCCGCCTCCGGGAAGATCCCGCGACCCGGGGGATCCCCGTGATGGCTGTCACCGCCTCGGCCATGACCCACGACCGCCAGAAGATCATGGCGGCCGGGTTCGACGGCTATCAGACCAAGCCCATCAGGGTGAAGGAGTTCCTCGAGGCCGTCCGTCAGTTACTGGAGCGGCCATGACCACACTGGCGAAGATCCTCGTCGTCGACGACACCCCCCACAACGTCAAGCTGCTGGCCGACCTGCTGACCGCCCGCGGCTACGCGGTGACGACGGCCTCGGGGGGGAGCGAGGCGCTCGCGCTCATCGAGAAAGAGTGCCCCGATCTGGTCCTGCTCGACGTCGTCATGCCCCAGATGAGCGGGTACGACGTGTGCCGCAAGATCCGGGAGAACCCGGCCACGGCGATCCTGCCCGTCGTCATGGTGACGGCCCTTGATCCGGCGCAGGAACGGGTCAAAGGCCTGGAGGCCGGCGCCGACGATTTCCTCACCAAGCCCATCAACCAGCCCGAGCTGCTGGCCCGGGTGCGCTCGCTGCTCCGCATCAAGAAGCTCTACGACGAGCTCGACACGCTGAACCGGACGCTGGAGTCCCGGGTCAACGAGCAGGTCGCCCAGCTCGAGCGCCTGGGCCGACTCAAGCGGTTCGTCTCCCCGCAGCTCGCCGAGATCATCGTGTCCGGAGGAACCGAGGATCCCCTCAAGAGCCACCGGCGCGAGGTCACCGTGGTCTTCCTGGACCTCCGCGGCTTCACCGCCTTCGCCGAGACGGCCGAGCCGGAGGAGGTCATGGGCGTCATCCGCGAATACCACGCCGAGATGGGCAAGCTCATCCTCGAGCACGAAGGGACCCTCGAGCGCTTCGCCGGCGACGGGATGATGGTGTTCTTCAACGACCCGATGCCCGTGCCCAATCCCGCCGAACGGGCGGTGCGGATGGCGGTGGCGATGCGCGAGCGGGTAGCGGGCCTCAGCGTCGTGTGGCGCAAGCGCGGGTTCGATCTCGACTTCGGCGTCGGCATCGCCCAGGGCTACGCCACCATCGGCGCTATCGGCTTCGAAGGCCGGCTCGACTACGGAGCCATCGGGACGGTCACCAATCTGGCCTCCCGGCTGTGCGGCGAGGCCCGGCCCGGACAGATCCTCGTCTCGCATCGGGTGATCGGCGCCGTCGAGGACATCGTGCAGGGCGAGCCGGTCGGCGAGCTCGCCCTGAAGGGGTTCCTCAAGCCGGTGCCGGTCTACAACGTCATCGGTCTCAGGGCCTAGGCGGGCGTCCCCGGAGCCGATCCCGCTCCTGGGGCGACATCTGCTCCCAGCGCTGGCGCACCTGCCGGCGCTCCTCGGGCGTCATCTGCTGCCATCGCTCCCAGTTGCGGTGCAGATGCTCACGCTCCTCCGCTGTCATCGCCTCGTACGACCGCAGGCGCCCGAGGATGCGCTCCCGCCGCTCGGGCGACATGCGCTCCCAGCGCTCGTAGGCCTTCTGCAGCTCCTGCTGCCGCGCCGCGGGCAGCTCGTTCCAGCGCTGGAGATCGCGCACCAGGCGGGCCCGCTCCTCGGGAGACAGCTTGCGAAACCGCTCGCGAGCTGCCTTGCGCTCCTCCGGGCTCAGGGACTTCCAGTGCCGGTAGTTTTCGACGGCGCGTCGGCGCTCTTCGGGAGACATGCGCTGCCACCGTTCGGGATTCCGCTCCGCGATCGCGTGCTCCTCCGGTGTGAGCTGGTCCGGGGTGTCAACCCGACCGCCCTGGCCTCCGGCGGGCGCCACCAGCGCCAGCAGGAGCGCGCCGGTCATCGCGAGCCTCTTCACCCGTCGCTCCGGGCGACCAGCCGGTCGAGGTCGTCGATCAGCTCGAGATTCTCGAGGAGGTCGAGCCGCTCGAGCACCGGGTACTCGCGCACCAGCTCCAGCCGGCCGCCGATGGCGACTTCCTCCATGGCGGCGAGCTCGGGCCGCGAGGCTCGCTGCTCGTTGCCGATCAACACCACGATCAGCACCGCGGCCGCCAGCGCCGCGGACACCGCCAGAGGAAACGGTCGCAGCCAGCGCCAGCGGCCCTGCCGGGCCGGCAGGCGCCCTCGCAACTCGGCCCGCCATTGACCCCAGCGCGGCTCGGGGACGGTCGGGAGCGAGCCGCGCAGGTCGGCCAGGACGGCGGCGAAGCCGTCCCGCTCCCGCCGGCAGTCGGCGCAGGCCGCCAGATGCGTTTCCAGGCCGGCGCGCTCCTCGGGCGACAGGCCTCCGGTCAGATAGGCGATCAGCTCGGTCGTCGGATGCTTCATCGCTCGGTCCTTCCCATCGTCTTGCGCAGCCTGGCCAGCGCCCGGTGGAGGTGGACGCGCACCGTCGCCTCCGAGCACTGGAGCACCGCCGCGATCTCGCTCGTCGACAGCTCCTCCTGCACTTGCAGGAGCACGGCGGCCCGCTGCTGTGGCGCCAGCCGATCCACCTCGGCCCACAGCCGCCTCACCAACCGCTCCCGGGACACCGCCTCGGCCGGATCGCCGTGGTCGGCCGGCAGCCGCTCGATGAGGGATTCGGTCGACCCGGTGTCCTGGGTCTCGTGGTGATTCCTGCCCATGATCTGCCACCAGCGACGCCGGCGGTGATCCAGACACAGGTTGACCAGGATCCGATAGAACCACGTGGAGAATCGAGCGCGGCCAGCGAACGTCTCGGCCGTCTGGTAGAGGCGCACGAAGGCTTCCTGCGAGATGTCCCTGGCCTCCTCGGCGTCCCGCAAGATGGACCAGGCCAGCCGCCAGGCGCGCTGCTGATAGCGGCCGACCAGAGCGTCGAACGCGGCCTCGTCCCGCTCGGCCACCCGACGGCACAGGGCCTCGTCCGATGGCTCCACGTCGTCCAGTTTACTGGCATCGCTGCCCACACTCCTCCTCATCGCGGGCCGACCCTGCCGATTAGACGCCATCGGCCGCGCGCCCATTTACGCGGCGGGGACATCGAGCCCGCATCCCCTCGACGCCAGTGCCTGCCAGGCCAGACTCCCACGGGGGGTGGTGCCCGTTCGGCTTCTTGGCCATGGGGCCGAGCCTCAGCTGCGGGCGGTCAGCTCCAAGATTCGGTGGGCGACCGGCGCCTCGGTGAGGTGCAGTTAGCGCCGCCGCGAGTGCAAGCCCGAACAAAACGACCGACTGAACGATGTTCTTAATCCAGAAGGACCAGCGCCCGCGTCGAGCGGTTCATGACCTGACGTCCCCGCGTTGTGACGAGCAGGGTGTCGCGCAGGTGCACCCCCGCCCAGCCGATCTCGAAGTACGGCAGCTCTACGCAAAGGACCTCGCCGGGTTCCAGCGGCGTGGTGTCGCCCGCCGTCAGCTCCGGGCTCTCGCAGGGCTCGAGCCCCGCCCCGTGTCCGAGGCGGTATCCCCCGAACCCCTCGAGCCCGGCGGCGCGCACAGCGGCCACGCCGGCGTCGTGCACGCGCCCGGCCGTGTGCCCGGGGGCGACGGCGTCGACCGCGGCCTCCAGTCCGGCCTGCACAACGTCGCAGGCGGCCTGCTGGCGCGCGCTCGGCTCCCCCATCACCGCCATTCGGGCCAGGCGCGCGTGGTAGCCCTTGAAGATGCAGCCGACATCAAGCCGGACGAGGTCGCCCGAACGTAGAGGCCGGTCCGTCGGGACCGGGGCCGGGATCCAGGTACGCTCCCCAAACGCGATCGAGACCACGACGAGATCGGCTCCGCGCTTGAGCACCTGCGTGCCGTAGGCGACGACGGCCTCACTTTCCGTCATGCCCGGCTTGAGCGACTGGATCACGGCGTTCGCAGCCTCCTCGGCGATCCCCAGGCCTCGAGCCAGACAATCGATCTCGTACGGTCCCTTCACGCGGCGCGCCGCCCGCAGCAGATCGGCTGCCGGGACGAGGGTGAGGGCGTCGAGCCGGGCCACAGTTTCTTGCCAGGCCCGTTGGGTAAGCGCGTCCTCGTCGAGCCCGATACGGCCTCGCGCGCCCAGCGCCTCCAGGGCCCGGGCGAGCCCCTCGGCCGGACTGGCGACCCCGCGCTCGATCAGGCTCCGCACGCGGCTGCCGGCGGTGCCGTCAGCCGCATATCGCGCGGCAAGCTCCCCGAAGCACACCAGATGCTCGACCGCGATCCCGTCGGCGACGATGGCGGGCACGTCCGTGGCTGGCACCACAAGCGCGGTGCCCCGGGGAGCGAACACGGCGAGGCAGGGCGCGTGGGAACCTCTCCCGATCAGGCTGCGGAAGCCGGTGAGGTAGTGCACGTTGGCGGCGGTGGTGGCAACCAGGGCGGCCAGCCCTTCGCGCTCCAGCACCGCGCTCAGCCGTTCGAGCTGGTGGGGATACACGCTCATACGCTGACGAGAGCCCCGGTGACCTCAGCGGCGTCCTCGCTGGCCAGGAACGCGATCGCCGCGGCGACGCTGTCGACGGACACCCAGCCCTTGCGGTCGCTGGTCGGCATGGCGGCCCGGTTGGCCGGCGTGTCCATGGTGCTGGGAAGGACACAGTTGGCGGTGACGCGGGTGCCCCGCAGCTCCTCGGCCAGCGCCTGGGTGAAGGCGATCACCGCGGCCTTGGCCACCGTGTAGGCGATGAAGCCCCCCGCCGGCGGCACGACGGCGCGTGAGCCGATCGTGACGACGCGTCCGCGGCCCGCCGCGACCATGTGGGGCACGATGGCGCGGGTGGCGGTGAACACCGTGGTCAGGTTGAGGTCCAGCATCCGGTCCCAGCTCGCCCGATCGGTCTCGAGCAGAGTGCCGCCGGTGAACCCGCCGACTAGGGTGATGAGCGCATCGATGCCGCCGTGGCGAGCCCGGGCACCGCTCACGAACCGTCCGAGCGCTGTCGCGTCGGCCACGTCGACACGCTCGAGAACCAGGCGTCCGGCCTGCTCGGTGTCGACGGCCGCCAGGAGTCGTTCACGCTCGGCGTCGACCACATAGGGAACCCACACCGTATCGCCGGCGGCCAGCAACCGGCGCGTGACGGCCTGACCGAGGGCTCCCGTGCCGCCCGTGACCAGCGCCGTGCGTCCCGGCGCCGTCATGCCGGCTCGGCGGGGATGGCCATGATGGCCGAACGCTGGACGTCTTCGTAGCGTACCTTGCTCACGTCGAAGTCGGCCAGGGCCTCCGTGAGCTTGCGAAACGTCTGCTCGAACGATGGCAGGGTCTTGCGGGCCCGGGTGAGCGGCGTCGTCCGCGCCAGCACGTAGTTCTTCACGTAGGGGTGGTTGATCCCGCGCTTCTTGATCCTGGCCACCACCGCGGTGAGGGCCTCGTCGGCCGACTGGACCAGCTCGGCCCGGGCGGTCCGCTCGTCCAGCCCCCGACGCAGGCTCGTCTTGAGGAACTTGTCCACGCGCCGGAGGATCGGCGCGAAGGCCCCGCCGGCAAAGCGCTTGTTCTGCTCGTAGAGCAGCCCCAGCGTGATGAAGTGGGCCGACTCGAAGTGAAAGGCCCAGTCCTCCTCGGTCGTGGTGGGCTGGCTCTCGGTCAGCTCGCGGTACATGCGGATCACCTCGAGGGACTTCTCCTTGAGGTTGTGGGCCTTCTCGACGTTCAGCGGCAAGATCTGATAGCCGACCTCGGGCTCCACGACAAGGATCGCCGGGACGTGAGCGGCCTTGAGCTTCTCGAGCACCGCCCGCCGATGGTTGCCGTTGGGCGTCCAGTACACCCCGGGCCGTGGCGACAGCGCCACGACGGGATCCACGAAGCGGTCGAGCCGCTTGACGGACTCGGTCAACCGCTTGACGTGGGTCGGCGACAGATCCCGCTGGTAGGGGCTGGCCTCGACCTTGTCGCGCGGCAGCAGGCAGAACAGCTGCCAGTGCTCGCCCACCGGCTCCTGATAGATGGCCAGGACGTGGCCGCCGTCGCGCTCCACCTGGGCGGCCAGGTCCCGCGCCGCCTTGGTCGGCTCGCGCTCCGGGAACACGCCCCAGTCGCTCACGCTCGGGCGGCCGCCCGGGCCGGCGTCCCGCGCGCGCGGCCCACCAGTCCGCGCAGGGTCCCGTAGATGCCGGCCGGCAGGAAGATGATGAAAAGCACCAGCAGCAGGCCGTAGATCGTCTCGGCCATGCCGATGAAGCGCAGGCCGAAGACGATCCTGAGATATTCGGCCAGGGCGATGGTCAGCGCCGTGCCGATACTGGGTCCGAGCAGCGAGTACATCCCCCCCAGCACCACGGCGAACACGATGCGGAGAGACACGCCGATGCCGGCCAGGGTCTCCGGATTCACGTACGTAATGTACTGCGTGTACACCACGCCGCCCAGGGCGGTCAGGGCCGCCGACAACGCGGTGACGCCGAGCTTGAACCGGGTGACGTGAATCCCCACCGACGCCGCGGCCGTCTCGTCCTCGCCGATCGCCTCCATCGCTGCCCGCGCCATCGAGCGATCGAGTCGGGTCCAGACCCACAGCCCGCCCAGCCATACGAGCAGCGTCGCGTAGTAGAAGACCCGCTTGTCCGCGTACTGGATGGCGAGCAGGCTCGCTTCGGAGGACGCCGGCCGCAGCGTGAGCCCGAGCGAGCCGCCCGTCCAATCACGTTCGGCGATGATGAGCAGGCGGACGACCTCGCCGACGGCCAGGGTGACCAGCGCGAAGTAGTGCCCGACGATGCCAAAACGGGAGCAGGGGTAGGCGACCACCAGCGCCAGCAGCACGGCCAGGGCGACGGCGAGCAGCCAGCCGACCCACGGCGTCAGACCGAAAAAGTTCCAGAGCAGCGTGCTGGTGTAAGCGCCGACGCCCAGGAACGCGCCGTGGCCCAGGGAGACGAGGCCGAAGCGACCCATGAGGGCCCAGGCGGTGCCGATGAACGACCAGATGAAGATCTGGATGACCACGTGCAGGACGTACTGCCGCATGCCGCCCAGGGGCACGAGGGGGGCCAGGGCGAGGAGGCCCAGCAGGGCGGCGGCGACGGCGCGGCCGATCATCGCTCGCGGCGGGCCAGGATACCCGCCGGCCGGATGAACATCACCACGATGAAGAGGGCGAACGCGATCACGTAGCCCATCTCGGTCGACCAGACCACGCCCCCCACCGAGATGATCTCGCTCAGTATGAACGAGGCGACGAAGGCCCCGACCATGTTGCCCAGCCCGCCCAGCACGCAAATCATGAAGGTGATGGGCCCGAAGGCGGCCCCGAAATGTGGGTGGACGGAGTACTGGATGCTGAGGAGCACGGCCGCCAGCCCGGCCATGGCGCCGCCCACCGCGGAGGTCACCAGATAGATGCGCTGGGGATTCGCTCCCATCAAGGCCATGGCGTCGCGGTCCTGGGCTACCGCCCGGATCGCCGTTCCGATGAAGGTGCGCGTGAGAAAGAGATAGAGCCCCACCATGGCGACGATGGCCAGCACGAACGCGATCAGGCGGGCGAACGACACGAAGATGGTGCCGATCTCGATGATGGGAAGCGCCAGGCGCACCGAGCGGTGGTCGGTGGTCCACAGGAACGTGGCGAGAGACTGGATGAAGAACAGTAGCCCCCCGGTGGCCAGCAGTTGATTCACGGGCGGGCTGGAGAGGATGGGCGTGATGATGAGCAGATGGACGCCGATCCCCAGCAGCGCGCCGAAGGCCAGCCCCGCCACGCCGGCCAGCCACACCGGCCAGCCGTAGCCCATCACCAGGAAATAGACCAGGTACATGCACAGCATGACCAGGTCCACGTAGGCAATCCAGACGATGTCCAGCACGCCGAAGATGAGATTCAGTCCCAGGGCGAGAAGCGCCAGGACGCCGCCCAGCAACAGCCCGTTGATGGCTGCCTCCAGCAGAAAGACGGGATCGATCACAGGCCCACGTACGCCTTCCGCACGAAATCCTGCTCGCTCAGCGCCTCGGCGCGTCCCTCCGTTCGGATCCGGCCGACCTCCAGCAGGTAGGCCCGATCCACGAGCTTCAGGACCTGACGGACGTTCTGCTCGACGATGAGGATGGTGTAGCCCTCGGCGCGCACCCGACGGATCAGGTCGAAGAGCCGCAGGACCAGAACCGGGGCCAGCCCCATGGAGGGCTCGTCGAAGAGAATCAGTCGCGGCCGGGACATGAGGGCCCGCCCGATCGCCAGCATCTGCTGCTCGCCGCCGCTCAGGCTTCCCGCGCGCTGGCTCTCACGCTCGGCCAGCACGGGGAACAGCCCGTACACGCGCTCCAGGCTCTCTCGATAGTCCCGCCGGGCCGAGGGCAGGAAGGCGCCCATCTTCAGATTGTCGGCCACGGTGAGCCTGGGGAAGAGCCGGCGCCCCTCCGGCACGTGGGCGACGCCCTGGGCCACCATCTCGTAGGCCGGCCGGCCCGTCAGCGGCCGGCCCTCGAAGACCAGGCTGCCCTGGCGGGGGGCGATGACGCCGGAGATCACCCGCAGCAGCGTCGTCTTGCCCGCCCCGTTGGGGCCCACGACGGCGACGGCCTCGCCCCGGGCCACCGTGAGGTTCACGTCCCACAGCGCCGTGAACTGCCCGTACCCCGCCGTCACGCCCTTGAGCTCGAGCATGCTCAGGCCAGCGCGATCTTTTCGCCCAGATAGGCCTCGATCACCCGCGGGTCTTCCGCCACTGCGGCGGGCCGGCCTTCGGCGATCTTCTCGCCGTGATCGAGGACGACGACGCGGTCTACCACCCGCATGAGGGTGGCCATGATGTGCTCGATCCAGACGATCGTGATCCCCAGCTCGCCGCGGACGCGGCGCAGCATCTCGGCGGCCGCGCTCATCTCGGCCGGGTCGAGCCCGCCCAGGCTCTCGTCGGCGAGCAGCAGGCGTGGCTGCGTGGCCAGGGCCCGCGCCAGCTCCAGCTTCTTGAGGCCTCCCGCCCCGAGCATCGCCGGTGTCGCCTCGGGATCGGAGGGCAACCCGACCAGCTCGAGGACGCGGCGGGCCTGCGCCCCGGCCTGGGCCCGCCCGTCGCGGCGGTTCGTCCCGAAGTGCGCGGCGACGGCGACGTTCTCCAGGATGGAGAGCTTGCGAAAGGGCCGGGGGATCTGGAACGTCCGGGCCAGGCCGCGGTGGCACACGGCGTCCGGAGTGAGGCCGGCCAGCTCCTCGCCCTGGAAGCGGATGGATCCGCTCGTCGGGGTGAGCGCGCCCGAGATGCAGTTGAAGGCGGTGGTCTTGCCGGAGCCGTTGGGCCCGATGAGACCGAGGATCTCTCCCTCGGCGACCTCGAAGCTCACGCCGTTGAGCGCGGTGAAGCCGCCGAACCGCTTGCTGAGGCCGCTCACGCTCAGCACGACGGAGCGCCGTCCTCGGCCGCCCAGGCGACGCTGGTCGCCCGGGCGGAGCGGGTCGGTGTCCTACCGCGCGGCAAACGGTGACGAGGGCGGCAGGGGCAGCACCGCCTTCGCCGTGGCCACGCTCGTGGGATAGACGAGGGCGAACTTGCTCTCGATCACCTGGAAGACCGCGGGGTAGGCGCGCTCGTTCTGGCCGGCGAAGCGGTGTCCGGGCGGGTAGAACTTCACGCCGTACCCTTGCATCGTCCCACCTTCGGGAATGTCGGTGTCGCGGGCGGCCGCGGCGAGGGCCTCGGGCGTCCAGCCCCCGTGCTTCTGGATGGCGCGGGGCAGGACGTCGTTGAACAGGATCCACAGGTTGTTGAAGCCCATCGACACGTGCGGGGCGATGGCCCCCACCGGGATGTCCTTGTCGAATTGGGCCTGGAAGCGCCGCACCATCTCCGCGGTCAGGTTGCCGACACCGGGCTTGAGCTTCTTGGCGTCGATGAGCTGCGAGGCGATGGGGTCGACCGTGTGGAAGAACTCCACGTCCTTGCCGAACGCCTCCTTGAGCTTGTCGAGCTGACTGTGGCCGGCGCCGTGACCGATGTAGGCCTTCACCCGCAGCCCCTGCTCCTTGGCCTGGCGCAGGAACAGCGAGATGTCAGGGTTGTAGCCCGTGTGGAACAGGACGTCCGGCCGGGAGGCCCGGAGCTTCGTGACCAGCGCGGACAGATCGGGGGCGCTGGCCGAGTAGCCTTCCTTGAGCACCAGATTGACCCCGCGCTCCTTGGCGCGGGTCTCGTTGCCCAGCGCCACGTCGGCGCCGTACGGGCCGTCCTCGTAGATGACGGCGACGCGAAGGGCCTTGGGGTCCTTGCCCAGCCGGCTCTGCGCATGCTCGACGATGTACTGCATCGACAGCTCGCCGAACTGGGTGCCGGTCGGCTGCGGCCGGAAGGTGTATTGCAGATTGCGGCCGTCGAAGACCTTGGAGGAAATGGCCGTCGTGATCCAGAGGAACTTCTTCTGGCGGTCCACCTTCTCGGCCAGCGGCACCGCGTGGGCGCTGGAGTACACGCCGGCCAGGATGTCGACCTTCTCGGCGTTGAGGAGACGCTCGGCCTCGTTGATGGCCACTTCGGCCTTGGATTGGCTGTCGCCGTCCACCTGCACGATCCTGTACTTGCCGAGGACGCCGCCCCGCTCGTTGACGTAGTCGATGATCATCTTGGCGCCCCGCCAGCAGTTGAGCGAGCCGGCCGCCGAGAAGGGGCCCGTGTGATCGTAGAGGACTCCGACCTTGATGGTCTTGCCCTGGCCGTGGGCCTGCGGCCACGGCATGACGGCCAGCGTTACGAAAGCGGCAGCCATCACCAGCGCCGACGGTACGCGCAATGATTTCATGCGGGGCCTCCCCGGGCTGAAAGTGCCCGTAACGTTAACATGCCGCCTGGAGCCGTCCAAGCCTCAGGCCGGGCGCTGCTTCACGGCGTGGACCATCCATTCCTGGGCCGCGCGGGCTGCGACGGGGCGGGCCGGTGGCCCTTCCCACGCGATGCGAAACGCGCGGGCCAGGCGCCGGCGGATTTCGGGTTGGCTGACGGGGAACGGTGGTCCGCCGCCCGAAGCCCGAATGGGGAAGAAGCAGGCCCAGAACCAGCCGCCGGGCTTGAGAATGGCGGCCATCGCGCGTACGTACTCGCTCCGCCGGCCGGGATCGATGGCGCAGAAGCACGTGTACTCCCAGATCCCGTCGAAGGCCTCCGCGCACTCGGTCGGCAGGCTGAAGAGATCGCGCTGCTCGAAGGTGACCGCGACACCCGCCTGCCGCGCCAGCCGGCGGGCCTCCGTGATGGCCGCCTTGGCGAAGTCGAAGCCCACTGTCTCGTAACCGTGTCGGGCCAGGAAGCGAGCGTCGTGGCCACGCCCGCATCCCGGGACCGCCACCCGTCCGCGGGGCGGTGGCGTCCGCTCGACGAGGTCCACGAGCGAGGGATGGGGACCGCCCAACTCCCACCCGTCGTGGTGGTCGGCGTAGAGCGCCTCCCAGAATTCCGAAGCGCTGACCGGTGCGCTCACAGGGGCCATGAGCAGACTTCGAAGTTCGCGATGACGCGTTCGGCCCCGGCGCCGAGCAGCTCCGTTTCCGTGTGGGCGGTCGTGACACCGATCACTCGCATGCCCGCTCGGCGCGCTGCCTCGACACCCACGGTGGAGTCCTCGAAGACCAGGCAGTGGACCGGGGATACGGCGAGGCCATGGGCGGCCAGCAGATAGACCTCGGGGTCCGGTTTGCCGCGTGCCACATCCTCCGCCGTCACGATGACGCCGAAGCGAGAGAGGAGACCGAGTACGCCGAGGAGACGGGTGGCATCGGCCCGGCGCGCCGACGTGGCGACGCCCACGGGCACCCCGCGACGGTATAGCTCATCCACGAACGCCAGCGCGCCCGGAATCGCTGGCGGCGCGGTACCAGAGAGGCGAACGTAGTACTCGTGCTTACGCCGAGACAGGTCACGCGCCTGAGCGGCCGTCAGGTCGCCACCGAGCAGCCAGGCGATTGCTTCGTGAGCCGGGCGGCCGATGGTCCGTCGCCAGAACTCCGGGGGCGGAGGCACGCCCAGCTCCTCGAGCAGGGCTCCCCAGGCCGCCCGATGGAAGGCGCCCGAGTCGACGAGGACGCCGTCCATGTCGAACACCACAGCGGCGACGCCGTGCTTAGCGGAGGCGATAGAGCGGGGCCAGGGCGCGGAAGGTTTCCAGCGCCGCTTCCCGGTACCGGGCGTCGGTCCAGCGCGCCGCCTCGGCAGCGGTTACGGCCCGGCCGATCACGAACTGACCGTCCCGGGTGCGCGTGAGCTCGTCGATGAGCTCGACCAGCTGCTCCTGGCCCAGGTCGGCCAGCATCGCCGCCGGATCTTCGTCGTGCTCGTTCTTGAACCAGCCGAGGCCCTTCACCCGGCGGAGGACGGGTCCCAGCTTCGGCGCATTCCGCAGCCAGGCGGCTGTCCACCGCCGCTTGTCGTCGTGCTCGGGGCCGACCTCGAAGAGGAAGCGCACCGCGTTGCGAGAGATGGCGACCTTGAAGTGCGGAGACTTCTTGTAGCCGCGCTCGTTGCCACCGAAGGCGACCCAGGTGTCGTCCGGGGGATTGACCGTGCGCCGGGCGTGCTTGGCCACGTGGGCGAACGTCGCCTCCCCGGTGGTGTGCTGAATGGCCGGGGCCAGGCTGTGGCCCAGCGTTTCCAGCTTGGGCCGGATCCGGGTCCGGAGCTCCTGCATCCGGGGCTGAAAGCCCTTCACGTCGAACACCTTGAAATCAGCGTTGGCGAAGGCGGAAGACGGCATGGCTCGTCTCCTCAGGTCTCGATCAGGGGCAGGACGATGTGCGAGGGGCGCTCGGCATCGTGGTGAATGGTGTTCACGGCCACTCGCATCGTCGGGCTGGCCCACAGCGGGTCGCCGGTATTGGGATTGACGTCGAAGCGCGGGTAGTTCGAGGACGAGATGTCCAGCCGGATGCGGTGTCCGGCCCGGAAACGATTCGCCGTGGGGTAGAGCGAGAACACGCACCGGGTCGGCGTGCCTGGCGTCAGCGGCTCCGGGCGGCCGCCACTGCGATAACGCAAGCGCAGGATCGAGTCGGTGAGGTTCATGGCGAAGCCGAAGGGATAATCGGCGCTGGGGGGGTGGACGTCGATGAGCTTCGCCGTCACGTCGGTGTCGGGGGCGTCCGAGGAGACCCAGAGGACGACCGTGACGGGGCCGGTAACCTCCACGTCTCGGGCCAGCGGCTCGCTCTGCCAGACCAGCACGTCGGGGCGCGAGGCCAGCGGCAGGTACGGAGGCGCCGACCCCAGGAACCGTGGATCCTCCCGCTGATCGAAGGCGCCGGGGATACCGATCATGTCGCGCTCTCGCTCCTCGGCGGGGATGTCGGGCGCGCCCGCGGGCCGGGGCATGAGCCCGACGAGCGACGACATGTTGCCGCCGACGGTCGGCACGGGGTGCCGCGGATCGAACACGAAGCGGCTGACGGCCTCGGCCGCGGTCGGCCGGGTCGAGGCGAGCCGGCCGCCTGTGTGCAGGTAGTATTCGGTGAACCGCGTGCGCGGCAGTGGCCACTCCCGCTCCTCGCGCCACTGCCCCCCGTGGTCGAGACGACCCGAGGGCGTTCGTCGCCCGGAGCCGCCGCCCATGACGAACAGACGCAGCGGCGGCCCCCCGTCGGGCTCGCCCTTCAGCGCCCGGTCGAAGAAGGCCAGGCGCTCCTCGTTGTGGTCGAACGGCGCCGTGGGGCCGAACTCCACGTCGCCGGCGTTGCTCAGCGCGAGTTGGCGTACGCCGTGCGTCCACGGTCCCATGATGGCCTGCACCGGCCCGCGCTTGCGGTTCCTCAGCCCCACGAAGTTCTCGAGGTTGGCCCGGGTATAGGAATCGTACCAGCCGGAGAGGAACATCATCGGACAGTCGGCGAAGCGGTCCCAGTGCCGCTCGAGGTTGAAGCCGGGCTGCGCCCAGAAGTTGTCGTCGTCGCCGTGGGTGGCGATGGCGAACGCCCATGCCTCGTAAGCCGGGAGCAGCGCCAGCGGAGAGGCCCCCCGCTTGAGCGGCATCCGGGTGAGCCATTCGCGCACGTTGACCGAACCCAGCGCGCGCTCCAGCACCGGGTCGGCCTTGGCTTCGCGGGACTTGGCCCCCTGCCAGAACGCCCAGCACAGGAAGCGCATCTCGAAGGCGCCGTTGTGCCGCACCGTGGAGGTCCGGGCATTGGAGCCCGCCTCGTCGACCCACATGGCGGCGAGGTGGGGTGGATTCAACGCGGCCGCCGTCACCTGGGTCCACCCGGCGTACGAGAGGCCGAACGTGCCCACCTTGCCGTTGCACCAGGGCTGACGCGCGATCCACTCGACGGTGTCGTAGCCGTCCTCGGGCTCCTGGGTGAGGAAGGTGAAGCTGCCCTCCGAGCGGTAGCGTCCACGGACATCCTGGAGAACGACGACGTATCCACGCTCCGCGTACCAGAGGCCATTGGCTTCCACGCGGTCCGGAGCGTCTTTGGAGTAGGGCGTGCGCTCGAGCAGGGTCGGCAACGGCGTGTCGACGAAGGCGCCGCCGCGCGCGGGCCGATAGACGTCGGCGGCGAGATGAACGCCGTCGCGCATGGGAACCATCACGTTCTTGACGACGATGACCTCGTACTGCGGCTTGCTGTCTTTCATCGCGTGGGGCTGAGCGGGTAGTCTAAGCGCGTCAGGCGTGGACTTTCAACAGGAGGTCGGCTGATGAGCGAGGCAGGATGCTTCCACAACGTCGGCAGCGGTGGGATCACGCGCGAGCTGGCGCCGGGAATCACGGCGCGCATCTTTCCCGGCGTCCATGCGATGCTCTCCATCGTCACGTTGGAGCCCAACTCGGTGTCGCCGGTGCACTCGCATTCCAACGAGCAGTGGGGCTTCTGCCTCGAGGGCGAGTGGATTCGCGTCCAGGACGGCGTCGAGCACCACGTGAAGGCGGGTGACTTCTGGCAGACACCCCCGAACGTGTCGCACGGGGGCCGCACGCTGGCGCGACGTTGCGTCGTGCTGGACATTTTCGCACCACCCCGCGAGGAGTACCGTCAGCCCGGCCGTGGCCTGGGCGCCGCCACCATCGCCTGAATCCGGTCCGATGCGCCGGAATGCTACAATCTGCCGGTGAAATCTCGGGTTCTCGTCACGGGGGGCGCCGGGTTCATCGGCTCGCACCTCGTCGAACGACTCCTCGCCGGCGGCCACGCCGTGCGCGTCCTCGACAACTTTTCGACAGGAAGCCGCGCCAACCTGCCCTTCGCCGCGCGCTACGGCGCGGCGCTCGAGGTGACCGAGGGCGATATCCGCAGTGGCCAGACCGTGGCCAGCGCCCTGGCCGGCGTCAGTCTCGTCTTCCATCAGGCCGCCATGCGGTCGGTGCCGCGCTCGGTCGAGGATCCGCTGGGGGCCAACGAGCACAACGTCACCGGCACGCTCAACGTGCTCGAGGCCGCCCGGCGGACCGGCGTGCGGCGCGTGGTCTATGCCTCGTCTTCCTCGGTCTACGGGGACCGTCCCGACCTGCCCAAGCGCGAGGACCAGCCGCCGGCGCCGATCTCGCCGTATGCGGTCTCGAAGACGGCCGGCGAGCAGTACGCCGCCGTGTGGCACCGCCTGTTCGGGCTGGAGACGGTGGGCCTGCGCTACTTCAACGTCTTCGGCCCCCGTCAGGACCCGGCGTCCGAATACGCGGCGGTGATCCCCCGCTTCATCCTGTGGGGGCTTCGGGGCGAGCCGTTGCAAGTGCACGGCGATGGCGAGCAGTCGCGGGACTTCACCTACGTCGACAACGTGGTGGACGCCAACGTGATGGCCGCTCACGCCGACGGCGTCGGTGGCGAGGTCTTCAACGTCGGCTGCGGCGCCCGCGTCAGCCTGCTCGATATCGCGGCCCGGCTGGAGACGCTGCTGGGGCGGCGGCTCGAGCGGCGCCACGGTCCGGCGCGGCCGGGTGACGTCCGCCACACCCTGGCCGATATCGACAAGGCCAAACGGATGCTTGGCTACATGCCGGTCGTGGGCTTCGACGAAGGCTTCCGCCGGACGCTCGAGTACTTCCGGGCACCTTCACGGTGATGCGATCGCCGCTGTCCCTCGCGCTGGTCGGCCTGGGGCTCACCCTCGCCATCGTCGGGGCCGCCGCCCCCACCGACCTCACCGTCCAGGTGACGACCGAGCCCCCCGGGCTCGATCTGACGGCGACGCCGGCGTCGGCCACCGCCGCCGTCGTCCACTACAACGTCCAGGAGTGCCTGGTGAAGGTCGATCGCCACGGCAAGCTCGTGCCCTGGCTGGCCGAGCGATGGCACACCGCCGACGGCCGCGTGTACACCTTCTTCCTCAAGCGGGGGGTCAAGTTCCACAACGGGCGCGAGCTCAAGGCCGCCGACGTCAAGTTCGCCATCGAGCGGGCGAGGAACCCCGAGACCAGGCACCCCCATCGGGAGCATTACGCGAGCATCCAGGAGATCACCGTCAAGGACGACGCCACCATCACGTTCATCCTGACGCAGCCCAACCCCGACTTCCTCCTCAACCTGGCCCGACAGGGCTCCGTCATCTATCCGCGGGAGGCGGTAGAGACGCTCAAGAGCGCGCCCGTGGGGACGGGCCCGTACGTCCTGGCCGAGTGGGTGAGGGGCGACCGCATCGTCTTCCGGCGCAACCCGGACTATCACGTCGCCGGGTTGCCCCGAATCGAGCGCGTGACCTGGCGCTTCATCGCCGATCCCAACGCGGCGCTGGCCGGCCTCAAGGCCGGGGACATCGATGCCTCGCTGTTCGGGCTGGGGCCCGAGCACGTCACCGGCCTCAGGAAGGATGGGCGCTTCACCGTGATCGTGGGCGACACCACCAACGACGTGATCATGGCCATGAACAACCTGCGCAAGCCCTACACGGATGCGCGGGTGCGTCGGGCGATCACGCACGCCATCGACAAGCGCGAGGTGCTCGAGGGGGCCATGTTCGGGATGGGCAAGATCCTCGGCAGCAACGTCGACCCGCTGAACCCCTACTACGTCGACCTGGCGGGGGCGTTGCCCTACGATCAGGCCAAAGCCCGGAAGCTTCTGGCCGAGGCGGGGTACCCCAACGGCTTCGAGGCCGTACTGAAGGTGAGCCCGCAGTACCCCTACACCGTGCGGACCGGCGAGATCATCGCTCACCAGCTGAGCAGGGTCGGCGTGCGCGTGCGCATCGAGCAGATCGAATGGGGCCAGTGGCTGGCGCGAGTGTACTGTCGGCCCCCCTGTACCACCCCCGAGTACGACCTGACGATCATCGGGCACGCCGAGTCCTGGGACCTCGGCAACTACGCCAATCCGAAATACTACTTCCGGTACGACAGCCCGGAGCTCCAGGAGCTCTACCGGAAGTCGCAGGCCACGGTGGACGACAAAGCGCGCCGTGCGCTCTACGTCCAGATGCAGAGGCGGCTGGTGGAGGACGCCCCGGTGGTCTTCCTCTACATGCACCCGCGCCTGGCCGTGGCCAGGAAGGGGCTGCAGGGGCTCTGGCAGGATCTGCCCGCCCTTTCGGGGGACCTCTCGGAAGTGTCGTGGGCGCCGACGAAGTAGCGCCGGCCTGAGCCGTGCGCCGCCACCTGCTGAGGCGGGGCGCGGCGTTCGTCGCCACGCTTTTCTTCGTCTCGGTCCTGGTCTTCGTGGTCATCCGCGTGCTGCCGGGGGACCCCGCCCAGCTCATCATGGGGACCGAGGGCAGCCCGGAAGCCGTCGCTCGCCTCCGCGAGGCCCTGGGACTGAACCGGCCCCTGGCCGCGCAGTACGTCGACTGGGCCGGGCGGGCTCTCCACGGCGACCTGGGCGTCTCCATCCAGTACGACCTGCCGGTGACCCGCCTGATCGTGAGCCGACTGCCCGTCACGGTGCCGCTGACGCTCATGGCCGCAGCCTTCATGATCGTGATCGCCGTCCCGCTGGGCCTGTATGCCGCCACGCGGCACCGCCACGCGGGCGATTACGTGACCATGGTCCTGTCCCAGCTGGGGATCGCCATCCCGGCATTCTGGCTGGGGTTGCTGCTCATCCTCCTGTTCTCGGTGCGCCTGGGGTGGCTGCAGTCCGGCGGCTTCGAGGGCTGGAGGCAGGGGCTGGGCGCGGGACTGCGCTCGCTGCTCCTTCCCGCGATCGCCCTGGGCGTCTTCCAGGCGGCGGTGCTCATCCGGGCCACCCGGTCGGCCGTCCTCGACGTCCTCGGCGAGGAATACGTCCGCACAGCGCGGGCCAAGGGCGTTCCCGAGGTTTCGGTGATCGGCAAGCACGCGTTCCGCAATGCGCTCATTCCGGTGGTCACCGTGGCCGGGTTCCAGCTCGGGCACCTGCTGGCCGGCTCCATCGTCCTGGAAACCGTGTTCGCGTTGCCCGGCCTCGGACGACTGGCGCTCGGCGCCATCGCCGCGCGTGATCTGCCCCTGGTGCAGGGGGTGACGGTCTTCGTGGCGGGGACGATCGTGCTGGTCAACTTCCTCGTGGATCTGGCCTACGGGCTGCTTGATCCGCGAATCCGGTACGAGTAGGCGGCTCGTGAGCCGGCGCCCGGTCAGGCATGTCAGCTTCATGGTCGGGCTCGTCATCACCGGGCTGCTGCTGGCGACCGCAGCGCTCAGCGCGCTGTGGACGCCGGCCGATCCGCTGGCCATGTCGATCGGCGACCGGCTCCAGGCGCCGTCGGCCGCCCACCCTTTCGGCACCGATCAGTACGGGCGGGACGTCCTGTCCCGGGTGATGGTGGGGGCCGTCGGCTCGATCTCGGTGGGCGTCATCGCCGTAGGCATCGGCCTCGGGCTCGGCGTGCTGATCGGAACCATCAGCGGCTGGGTCGGAGGCTGGCCGGACGAAGGCCTCATGCGACTCATGGACGCCGTGCAGGGGTTCCCGGCGATCCTGTCCGCGCTGATGTTTGCCGCGATCTTCTCGCCGGGCGTCGGCCTCAGCATGGTGGCGATCGGCCTGGCCTTCGTGCCGGCCTTCGCCCGCCTGACGCGCAGCAGCTTCCTCGCCCTGCGGGAGCGGGAGTTCGTCCTGGCCGCCCGGGCCCTGGGAGCGGGGGACCCCCGCCTCATCGCGCGCCACGTCCTGCCCAACACGCTGGCGCCCCTGCTCGTGCAGGCCACCACGAGCTTCCCGGTGGCGGTCCTGGCGGAAGCGGCGCTGGCCTATCTGGGGCTCGGCACCCAGCCGCCGCACCCCTCCTGGGGACTGATGCTCAAGGAAGCACAGAACTTCCTGTCGTTGAGCCCCTCCTTCGCGGTCTTTCCCGGCGCCGCCATCGCCGTGACCGTGCTGGGCCTGAACCTGCTCGGTGACGGCCTCAGGGATCTTCTGGACCCCCGCACGGCGTAGAACGCCATAGGTGTCAACGATGTAATCTTTTCCACAGGGATGTTGACTTTTTACGAGGCGTGTCGCTATCGTACGCAACATGAAGACGTTCACCGCCTCCGTCACGTTGACCAGCGATGAGCGCACCGAGGTCTCCGATATCACCAAGGACGTCCGCGACGCCGTTCACCAGTTCGCGGTGACGAACGGCATCGCCCTCGTCAACACCCTGCACACGACCTGCGCGCTGTTCGTCAACGAGTACCAGGCAGCCCTGATGGACGACGTCAAGCGCATGCTGGAGCGGTTGGTGCCCGAGCGCGGGGGCTACCGTCACGACGACCCTCGCTACTCCGACTGCGAGCGGGGCAACGGGCACTCGCATCTGCGGGCGGCCCTGCTGGGACGCAGCGTGGCCGTGGGCATCAGCAACGGCGAGCTGGTGCTCGGGCGCTTCCAGTCCATCATCCTCGCCGAGCTCGACGGTCCGCGGAAGCGGGAGATCACGGTGCAGGTGATCGGGGAGTAGGCCCGGCGTTCTCCCCGCCGATCGCGGTTCCCTTTGTTGTCCTTTGAAACGGTCCCCGGCACGGAGATAATCGACTCGTGCGCATCTTGATCACCGGCATCACCGGATTCGTCGGCAGCTACTTCGCCGAGCTGGCGCTGGAGTTGGGGGCCGAGGTGTACGGCTCCTGCCGCTGGCGGAGCAAGACCGAGAACATCGACCACCTCCAGGGCCGGGTCCGGCTCATCGAGTGCGATCTGCGCGATCTGTCCTCGGTCCACCACCTCCTGGGTGTGGCGCAGCCGGATTTCGTCATCCACCTCGCCGCCCAGAGCTACGTCGCCACCTCCTGGCACGCGCCCGCCGAGACCATCACCACGAATGTGATCAGCCAGATCAATCTGCTCGAAGCGATTCTGGCGCGTAAGGGCACACCGCCGCGGTTCCTGGTGATCGGGTCGAGCGAGGAATATGGACTCGTCCACGCCGACGAGATGCCCATCAAGGAGACGAATCCCTTGCGGCCGCTCTCGCCCTACGCGGTGAGCAAGGTCACGCAGGACCTCATGGGGTATCAGTACTTCAAGAGCTACGGGCTGCCCATCGTGCGCGCCCGTGCCTTCAACCACGAGGGGCCCCGTCGCGGGGACGTCTTCGTGACATCGAACTTCGCGCGGCAGATCGCGGAGATCGAGGCCGGTCAACGGGAGCCGGTGATCTTCGTGGGCAACCTGGCCGCCCGCCGGGATTACACCGACGTCCGGGACGTCATCGCCGGCTACTGGCAGCTGTTGAAGGACGGTGCACCGGGCGAGGTCTACAATCTGTGCTCGGGGCGGGCCTGGGCGATCCAGGAGGTGCTCGACTTCCTGCTGGCGCAGTCGAAGGGGCGCGCCATCGCCGTCCGGGAAGACCCCGCCCGGCTTCGCCCCTCGGATGTCCCCATGCTGGTGGGCGACGCCACCAAGATCAAGCGGGCCGTCGGTTGGGCGCCGAAGATTCCGTTCGAGCAAACGCTCCGGGACGTCCTCGACTACTGGCGGGCCCGCTGCCGGCGTCGAGAAACGTGAGCGGGGCGCGCGCCGTCGGTCTGGACGCGAATCCGGCCCGATCCGACTCGGGGCTGCTGCACGGGCTCGTGTATCGAGTCATGGAACGGACCCGGGAGCTCTACCGCTACCGGGTCCTCGTCGAGGTGCTGATCCGGCGCGAGCTGAAAGCGCGCTATCGGGGAACGGTGCTCGGCTTCCTGTGGTCCTTCGTTAACCCGCTCATCCTCATGGCGCTCTACGTGCTGGTGTTCTCGGTCTATCTCCGGGTCGACATGCCCAACTATCCGGCATTTCTGCTCAGCGGGATCTTCCCGTGGCTGTGGTTCTCCTCGAGCGTGAACGAGGCGACGCTGGCCATCACCAGCAACGGCGGGCTGATTCGGAAGGTGTACCTGCCCTCTGAGGTCTTCCCCCTGGTTCCCCTGGGCTCGAACATGTTCCACTTCGTCGCCAGCCTGCCCATCCTGTTCGGCTTCCTCCTGTGGGCCGGGCTGACCCCCTCCTGGAGCCTGCTGATCTTGCCGGTCATCGTGGGCCTGCAGGTGCTGTTCACGTACGGGATCGCGCTGGCCGTTTCGGCGCTGGTCGTCCAGTTCCGGGATCTGTTCTACATCGTGCCGAATCTGATGACCGCGTTTTTCTTCGCCACGCCCATCTTCTATCCGGCCACCATGGTTCCCGAGCGGTATCGGATCCTGCTCGACGTCAACCCGCTCAGCTACCTCATCATGGCCTACCAGGACGTTTTGTTCTTCGGCCGCGTGCCCTCGCCGGAGCGGCTGGCGGCGCTGGCCGTGGGGTCGTGGCTCGTGCTGGCGGCGGGCATGGCGGTGTTCGATTCACGCAAGGACAGTTTCGCTGAAGAGGTCTGACGTGGGGGAGCGCGACACCGCCATCGAGCTTCGCGAGGTGTCCAAACGGTACTGGCGTCATTCGCACCGGCCGACGGCGAGCACTCTGAAGTCGTACCTGCTGCGCGACCTCTGGTCGCGTCGGCGCCTCGACGCGGACGCCATCTGGGCGCTGCGAGGCGTGAGTCTCGACGTCGATTCGGGCACGACGCTCGGCATCATCGGTCGCAACGGCTCCGGCAAAAGCACGCTGCTCAAGCTGGTCAACCGGGTGCTCAAGCCGGACGCCGGAACAGTCACCGTGCGCGGGACGGTGGCGTCTCTGGTCGAGTTGGGGGCGGGCTTTCATCCCGAGCTCACCGGCCGGGAGAACGTCGTCATCAACGGAACCATTCTCGGGCTGACCAAGAAGGAAATCCGGGCGCGGTTCGACGAGATCGTCGCGTTCGCCGAGCTCGCCGACTGCATCGACGAACCCGTCCGGACCTACTCGTCCGGCATGTACATGCGATTGGGGTTTTCCATCGCCGTGCACGTGGATCCCGACATCCTGCTCATAGACGAGATCCTGGCCGTCGGCGATCAGCCGTTCACGCAGAAGTGCATGAGCCGGATGAACCGTTTCAAGGAGGTGGGCAAGACCATCGTCTTCGTGAGCCATGATCTGGACGTCGTCCGGTCGTGGTGCGGGGACGCCGTGTGGCTCGACCGAGGAGTCGTCCGCGAACGGGGCAAGCCCGGGGACGTGGTGGATGCGTACCTGGCCTCGTTGAGCCAGAAGCCGTGAAGGGGCGCTTTCTGCCCCTGATGCAATGCTGTTGCTTCCTCGTATTCGGATGCCTGATCGTCCTCACTCCGGGCAGCGCGGTCGCAGCATTCATCTACACGCTGTTCTAGCGCGGCACGACCCGGAACAAGGTCGGCGGACTCTGATCATCATTGGGCAACTCTTTGACGGCCCCATGCAGCCGCTTGAGACGCGCGTTGCCGGAAGCGCGGTTCATTGACGGGGCAGTCAGTGGGACAGGCGTGATCTAGGCAGAACTCAGGGCGCGAAGGCGATTTGAAGCCGTTCATCCATCGATTTTCATCTATCAGCTACGTGGGCAACGATCTGTTGGATATCCGATACCCCGTCAACTCGACGGAGCTGTCCATTCCAGCGGAATCTCTACTGCCTGGCCACCAAGCGGTTGCGGTCGATTGGCTACGTCAACTATCGATTGGGCCGGCTCGTGCAGGCCGTCGATCGCAGGATACGGCAGACGTCATTCCCATGTGTCGCAGGTCGACGAGACCGGTGTTACTTCGCCAATGACAAGCATCTCAATTCGGTTGGCCAGGCCACCGTCGCAGGTTTCTGGCCCAGAAACTCGATCTTCACGGATCAGCAATGACGCGGTATTCCTGAGGATCCCTCGTCGGAATTGCAGGGTCCGCCGCATGTGAAGGCATCATTCTCGGGACGAATTCCAGGCGACAGGAGAACTGGGCTACAATACCGCTCGAGCGCGATGGTAATTCTCCGGTTTGAGCCTGACGTAGACCTGTGAGGCGGGTTACGCGCGTCGTGGCCGGGATCGCCGTCGCGGTCGGCATTGCCCTATCATCCCTGGAGGTTCTCGCAATCATCGCCATGTCGGCCCGAGACGGCCGATATATCTCAGCTCGCGAGCGGTTTCACCGGGGGGCGAACCGATACACCGAGGAGGTGACGCGCGGCGGGTCCGGATGCCAGTACGTCGACTCCCTCTTTCCGCACCCCTATCTCGGTTTCGTCCACCACCGGAACCCGCCGTGTGGTCTTCCTAACATCAACAACGTGGGTCTGTTCGGTGTGAATTTCCCGGCCGAGCGCCTGACCGACCGGTTCGTGATCCTGGTGACCGGCGGCTCCGTGGCCGCGCAGTTCGCGCAGATTGTTCCGAATGGGCCCAGGTATCTGGAGACGATCCTCAACGAGTCCTATCTGAGCCCGACCGGCAAGCCATTCCTGGTGTTGAACGGTGGAGATGGCGCTTGGAAACAGCCGCAGCAGGCGATTCTCTTCCTCCTGTGGAGCGATGTGGTCGACGGCCTGATCACACTGGATGGCTTCAACGAAGTCGGGGCGGTGGCGGGAGGGTTGCGCTTCGAGTACCCTGCGAACAATTTCGCACTCGTCAACCCCCTGGCGACGGAGCGTTACGACGCGGTCGTCATCCGCTGGTTTCTGGGCCGATTGGTCGGTAGAGTGAGCAATAATCCCATCACATCCCGTTCTCACGCAGTATTCATGGCGGTTCGAGCAGCGCGCCGGATGCTCGACCATCAGGCCCGCGCGGAGAAGCACAAGGGGACGACAGTGGAAAGCCTCTTCTGGCTGCCGCCCGAATGGGATGAGAATAAGCGGATCGGTGCGGCCCTCGAGCAGTACAAGAAGTATGTCCGTTCCATGGACGCCATTGGGCGCGATCGGAAAATCCGAATGGCCTACTTCATACAGCCTGTCCCGGCCAT
>DASTFB010000133.1 GCA_035709005.1 Candidatus Methylomirabilota bacterium
TCTCCCAGTCGCGGTGGGCGCCCCCCGGCGCCTCCGGCACCACCGCGTCGATGACCCCCAGGCGCAGCAGGTCTCTGGCGGTGATCTTCATGATCTCGGCGGCCTCCGGCGCCTTCCCCGCGTCGCCCCACAGGATCGCGGCGCAGCCCTCCGGAGAGATCACCGAGTAGACCGCGTACTCGAGCATGAGCACGCGGTTGCCCATGCCGATCGCCAGGGCCCCCCCGCTGCCCCCCTCGCCCGTGACCACGGCGATGATCGGGGTCCGCAGCCCCGCCATCGCTTTGAGGTTGCGGGCGATGGCCTCGGCCTGTCCCCGCTCCTCGGCGGCGATGCCCGGATACGCTCCCGGGGTGTCGATGAAGGTGATGACCGGCTTCTCGAACCTGTCCGCCATCTGCATGAGGCGCAGGGCCTTGCGATAGCCCTCCGGGTGCGGCATCCCGAAATTCCGCGCGAGCTTCTCGCGGGTCTCCCGTCCCTTCTGGTGGCCCAGCACGACGACCCCGGTGCCTTCGAAGCGCGCCAGCCCCCCGACGATGGCGGGATCGTCCCCGTACAGTCGATCGCCGTGGAGCTCGAGGAAGTCCTCGAAGAGCAGGCGGCAGAAATCGCGGGTATGCGGACGGCGCGGATGCCGAGCCAGCTGCGTCGTCTGCCAGGCGGTCAGGCTGGCGAAGGTCCGTTGGCGCAAGCGCGTCAGCCGCTCCTCCAGGCGCGCGATCTCGTCGCGTTGATCCGGGTCGTCCTGAGCCTGCAGCTCGGCGATCCGCGTCTCCAGCTCCAGCAGCGGCTGCTCGAACTCAAGCGCTTCCGGCATGCTCCACCCGGCTGGCGTCCGGCCCGAGCAGCTCGTCCAGCTTCTTCAGCAGCTCGGGGTTGGGGGTCACGGTCAGGGCTCTCGCGCGAACGACCACCTCCTGTGTGGGCAGCAGCACGTGCAGGTAAACGGGAACGGATCCCCGATAGCCTCCGCACAGCGTCTTGACGGCGCCGATCAGCCCCTCGGCGCCCTCGCCGGCGGACAGCCGGATACGCAGCGCGCTGGGCTCGCCGGCCGGAGCGCTGCGCGTGGCGGCGGCCTCCTGCAAGGCCTGGGCGAGGGGCCGAACATCTTCGGCCAGGACCACCCGTCCCTTGTCGCTGTCGTCCAGGCGGCCGCGGATCAGCAGTGGCTCGCGGGAGCGCAGGTGCTCGGCGGCCGCCTTGAAGGGCTCGGGGAAGATGGTCACCTCCACCGTGCCGTTCATGTCTTCGAGCGTCACGAAGGCCATGCGGCTGCCACTCTTGGTGGACGTCTCCTTGACCGCGGCCACCTGGCCGAACAAAAGAACCCGGCTGCCCGGGCTCTTCCCGGCGAGGTCGGCCGTGCCGGTGATCCCCAGAGAGTCGACGAGGGATCCGTAGCGGGCGAGCGGGTGGCCCGAGATGTAGAAGCCCAGCACCTCTTTCTCGAAGGCCAGCCGCTCATCGTCGTCCCACTCCGGCACGACGCTGATCGGCTCGGCCTTGGGCACGGCCGCGGGCGCGGGCAGCAGATCGAAGAAGGAGGCCTGACCTTCGACCCGCTCGCGCTGGCGGCGTTGTCCGGCCTCCAGCGCCGCGTCGACGGTGCTCATGAGATGGGCGCGCGAGAGCCCCAGGCTGTCGAAGGCGCCCGCTTTGATCAGGCTCTCCAGCACCCGGCGATTCACCAGGCGCAGGTCCACGCGCGCACAGAAGTCCTCCAGGCCCGGGAAGGCGCCATCCTTCTCCCGGGTGGCCAGGATCGATTCCATCGCCGCCTCACCCACGTTCTTGATGGCGGCGAGCCCAAAGCGGATCGCCCCGCCCGACACGCTGAAGGTCACCTGGGAGACGTTCACGTCCGGCGGGTCCACCCGGATCCCCATGGCCCGACACTCTTCGATGTACTTCACGATCTTGTCGGTGTCGCCCATTTCCGAGGTGAGGAGCGCGGCCATGAACTCCACGGGATAGTTGGCCTTGCAGTAGGCGGTCTGGTAGGCCACCAGGGCGTAGGCCGCGGCATGGCTCTTGTTGAAGCCGTAGCCCGCGAACTTCTCCATCAGCTCCCACACGCGCTCGGCCTTGGCCGTCGCCGTTCCCCGCTCCCGGCAGCCGGAGAGGAACTTGTCGCGCTGCTGGGCCATCAGCTCGCGATCCTTTTTGCCCATGGCCCGACGGAGCGTGTCGGCCTCCCCCATGGTGAACCCGGCCATCTCGGAGGCGATCTGCATGATCTGTTCCTGGTAGACCATGATCCCGTACGTTTCCCGGGTGTACGTCTCCATGGCCGGGTGCTCGTACGTGATCTTGGCCCGCCCGTGCCGCCGGTGGATGAAGTCCGGGATCAGCTCCATCGGCCCTGGCCGGTAGAGGGACACGATGGCGATGACGTCTTCCAGGCGCTCGGGCCGCAGACCGCGCAGCGCGTCGCGCATCCCCGCCGACTCCAGCTGGAACACGCCGAAGGTCTTGGCTTCCCCCAGCAGCTCGTAGGCGGCGGCGTCGTCCAGAGGAATGCGGTCAAGGTCCAGCTCGATCCGCTGCGACTGCCGGAGCAGGGTGATCGTGTTGGCCAGGACGGTGAGGGTGCGCAGCCCCAGGAAGTCCATCTTGAGCAGGCCGAGCTTCTCGATCGGCCCCATGGCGTAGCCGGTGATGAGCTCCGGGCGCTTGGGATCCTTGTAGAGCGGGATGTGCTCGTCCAGCGGCTCGTCGGAGATCACGACGGCCGAGGCGTGGACGGAGGCGTGACGCGTGCCGCCTTCCAGGGCCCGGGCGATCTCCCACAGCTCCCGCACCTGGGGCTGAGCCCGCACCATCTCGGCGAGCGGCGGCGACTTCTGGTAGGCCTCGTCCAGGGTGATGTTCAGGGGAAAGGCGGGAACGAGCTTGGCGATCCGGTCGACGTCGGCGTAGGTCATGCCCAGCACACGCCCCACGTCGCGGATCGCCGCCTTGGCGCCCAGGGTGCCAAAGGTGATGATGTGGGCCACCCGGTCCCGACCATACTTCTCGGCCACGTATCGGATCACCTCGTCGCGACGATCGTCGGCGAAGTCGATGTCCATGTCAGGCATCGACACGCGCTCGGGATTGAGGAACCGCTCGAAGAGCAGGCCGTAGCGGAGCGGATCGATGTTGGTGATCCCCAGGCAGTAGGCGACGAGCGAGCCCGCCGACGACCCCCGGCCCGGCCCCACCGCGATCCCCTGCTCGCGAGCCCACCGGATGAAGTCCCAGACCACCAGGAAGTAGCCGGCGAAGCCCATCTTCTCGATGATGCCGATCTCGTGGCGGAGGCGGGCCTCCACCGCATCGCCAGTGGCCGGGCCGTAGCGACGGACGAGGCCCTGGCGGGCGAGGTGCTCCAGGTAGCTGTTGAGCGTGTGCCCATCCGGGACCACGTACCGCGGCAGGTGGAACGAGCCGAACTCGAGCGTGACGTTGCACCGCTCGGCCACGGCCAGGGTGTTGCGGCAGGCCTCGGGCAACTCGGCGAACACCCGGGCCATTTCCTCGGCCGACTTCACGTAGAACTCCTCGGTGGAGAACCGCCACCGGCGCGGATCGAGCAGGGTGGATCCGGTCTGGATACACAGCAACGCTTCGTGGGCCCGGGCGTGGCCGGCTTCCAGGTAATGGGAGTCGTTGGTGCCCACGATGGGAGCGCCGAGGGCGCGCGCGATGGTGAGCGTCTCGGCCGTCACGCGCCGCTGTTCCTCCAGGCCGTGAGCCTGAACCTCCATGAAGTAGTGGTCCTTGCCGAAGACCTCGCGGTACCACCCGGCCGCGACCGCCGCCTTGTCGACGTCGCCGGCGCTGATCAGGCGCGACACCTCGGAGTTCAGGCACCCTGAGAGCACCAGCAGCCCGTCGGCGTGAGCCGCCAGGAGCTCCTTGTCGACCCGTGGCTTGTAGTAGAAGCCCTCGAGGTACGCCTTGGAGACCAGCTTGATCAGGTTCTTGTACCCGGTCAGGTTTCGGGCCAGGACGGTCAGGTGGTTGGCACCCTCGTAGCCGCCGTCTTGAGAGCCTCGCTCCCGCCGGTGGCCGGGGGCCACGTAGAGCTCGCAGCCCAGGATGGGCTTGAGCCCGGCCTTCTGCGCGGCCAGGTAGAAATCGACCGCGCCGAAGAGATTGCCGTGATCGGTCAGGGCCAGGGCGGGGAACCGGAGCTCCCTGGCCTTGGCCACCAGCTTCTCGAGCTGGGCGGCCCCGTCGAGCAGGCTGTACTCGGAGTGGACGTGGAGGTGGACGAATTCGGCGTGGTTCATTTATCTGGAGGGGGCCTCGGCGGCCCCCTCCAGGGCCTCCCCCGAGGATTGCGCCGGCCAAGCCGGCGCTCGAACGCGCCCGGTCCTCATCCTTTCACTCCCATTCAATCGTCGAGGGGGGTTTCGAGGAGATGTCGAACACGACCCGGTTCACGCCCTTGACCTCGTTGGTGATGCGGCTGGAGATGCGTCCGAGGAGGTCGTAGGGCAGCCGAGCCCAGTCGGCCGTCATCGCGTCCTGGCTCATCACGGCGCGCAGGGCGATCACCTGGGCGTAGGTCCGAAAATCGCCCATCACGCCGACCGTCCGAACGGGCAGCAGGACCGCGAAGGCCTGCCAGAGCTCCCGCTCCAGCCCGGCCCGCCGCACCTCCTCCTGCACGATGGCGTCGGCCTCCCGCAGCAGCGCCAGGCGCTCCGGCGTGACGTCACCCAGTAGCCGGATGGCCAGCCCGGGGCCGGGGAACGGCTGCCGCCACACGATCTCCGCCGGCAGGCCCAGGAGCTCGCCCACCCGCCGAACCTCGTCCTTGAACAGCTCGCGCAGCGGCTCCAGCAAACGGAACTGCATCCGGGTGGGCAGGCCGCCGACGTTGTGGTGCGTCTTGATCGTGGCCGACGGCCCCTTGAACGAGACCGACTCGATGACGTCGGGATACAGCGTCCCCTGGGCCAGCCAGGGGATGTGGCCGAGCCGGCGGGCTTCGTCCTCGAAGACCGCGATGAACTCGGCCCCGATCCGCTTGCGCTTGATCTCAGGGTCGCTCACGCCTCGCAACACGTCCAGGAAGCGTTGAGCGGCGTCGACGTGCACGAGCGGGATCTTGAAGGTGTCGCGAAACGTGTGCACGACCGCACTGGCCTCGCCTTTGCGGAGCAGGCCATTGTCGACGAACATGCAGGTCAGCTGCTCACCGACCGCCCGGTGAACGAGCACGGCGACGACCGCCGAATCGACCCCGCCGCTGAGCGCGCACAGCACGCGGTCCTGCCCGACCTTGCCGCGGATGTCCTCCACCGCGCTGTCGATGAACGAGGCCATGGACCACGCGCGTTTAACCCCACAGACCTCGAGGAAGTTCTCAAGGATCTTCCGACCCTGGGGGGTATGGGCGACCTCGGGGTGGAACTGCACGGCGTAGAGACTGCGCTCCTCGTCGGCCATGGCCGCCACCGGACAGTTGGCGGTCGCCCCCAGCGGGCTGAACCCCTTCGGCGGCTTGAGCACGGTGTCTCCGTGGCTCATCCATACGCTCAGGCGGCCGTCCCGCTCCGGCTCGACGCCCTCCAGCAGCCGACTGCGGCCGGTGAGCCGGACCTCGGCCGCCCCGTACTCACGGCGCTCCGCGGGCACCACGTGGCCGCCGAGCAGGTAGCCCATGGCCTGCATGCCGTAGCAGATCCCCAGGACCGGTACGCCGAGATCGAACAGACCGCGTTCGGGCAGCGGGGCCCCCTCCTCGTAGACGCTGGAGGGCCCGCCAGACAGGATCAGCCCGCGATAGCCGGCGGCCCGGATCTCCGCCAGCGGCTGGCTACAGGGCACGACCTCCGAGTACACCCCGAGCTCACGGATCCGGCGCGCGATGAGCTGCGAGTACTGCGCGCCGAAATCGAGGACCGCGATCTTGTCCCCCGTCTCCACGGCTGGCTCCCCGACGGGGTTACCGCGCGCGTCCGACTTTCTGGGCTTGCTGAAAGACCTTGCCTTCGGTCTTGATCGCCGGCGCGATGATCAACTCGGTCTGCTGCAGCTCGCGGATGTTCCGGGCTCCCACCGAGCCCATGCACGTGCGGATCGCCCCCACCAGGTTCAGCGTGCCGTCCTCCGTGAAGGCCGGTCCGAACAGGATCTGCTCGAGCGGGCCGGCCACGCCCACGCGGATGCGGGTCCCGCGAGGGAGGTTCAGGTGCGGCGTGGCCATGCCCCAGTGATAGCCACGACCCGGCGCTTCCACGGCCCGCGCGAAGGCCGAGCCGATCATCACCGCGTCGGCGCCCGCCGCGAAGGCCTTGCACACGTCGCCGCCAGTGGTCATGCCCCCGTCGGTGAAGATGGGGACGTAGCGACCCGTCTGCTTGTAATGGAAGTCCCGGGCGGCCGCCGAGTCGGCGGTGGCCGTGACCTGCGGCACCCCGAGCCCGAGCACCTCTCGACTCGTGCAGGCGGCACCCGGACCTACGCCGATGAGCAGCGCGTCCGCGCCGCACTCCATGAGCTCCAGGCAGGCCTCGTAGGTCACGCAGTTGCCGATGACGAGCGGGATCGCCAGCTGACGCTTGAGCTGCCGGAAGTCGACGGGCGTGTACTCGGTGGCGAAATGCCGCGCGGTGGTGACCGTGGACTGCACGACGAAGATATCGGCGCCCGCTTCCTGGGCGATCTGGGCGAAGCGCTCGGCCCGTTGCGGGATCGAGGAAACGGCGACCGCGCTACCGCCTTTCTTGATCTCCTGGATGCGGCGGTGGATCAGCTCGTCCTTGATGGGCTCACTGTAGATCGACTGGATGATCCGGGTGGCTTCCTCCTGGCTGGCCGAGACGATCCTCGCGATGACGTCCTCCGGGTTGTCGTAGCGCGAGAAGATCCCCTCGAGGTTGAGGACGGCCAGACCTCCTAGCCGCCCCATCTCGATCGCCAGCTCGGGCCCGACGACGCCGTCCATCGCGGCGGCGATGATCGGCAGCTCGAAGCGACGGCCGCAGAGCTCCCAGGAAATGTCGACCTCGTTCGGGTTCACCGTGAGCGTCCCCGGCACAAGCGCGATGTCGTCGAACCCGTAGGCCACCCGCGCCTTGCGCCCCCGGCCGACCCACATCCCCATCCGACTCCCCCCTTCGTCCCTGAGTGAGAGATCCGCCCCGACGCCCCGTATATAGGGATCGCCGGGCTGCCCTATACAAGATTTGGTGCAGTATAGCGACCACCCTGCAGGGTGTCAATGAACCCCCCCTGCCCTCTCCCAGAGCAGGCGCAGGCCCTCGAGCTTGAGGTCGGCGTTGACGTGCTGGATCGACCGGCTGACGCCCGAGATCAGGGAGACCAGGCCTCCGGTCGCGGCCACGCTCGCGGGGGCGCCCATCTCCTGGCGCATGCGTTCGACCATGCCGTCGACCAGTCCCGCCCAGCCGTACACGACACCAGACTGGATGTTGCTCGTGGTGTCCCGCCCGATTGCCTGGGGTGGGCAGACCAGCTCCACGCGGGCCAGGCGGGCCGCCCGGCTCAGCATCGCCTCGACGGAGATCCCCAGCCCGGGGGCGATTGCCCCTCCGATGAATTCGCCGGCGGCATTGACGCAGCTGAACGTCGTCGCCGTGCCGAAGTCCACGACGATCAGCGGGGTGCCGTACAGCGCGGTGCCCCCGACCGCCGCCAGGATCCGGTCCGGCCCGACCTCGCGGGGGACGGGCACGGCCAGCGGCATGCTCGTGTTGACGCCGGGCTCGACGAAGAAGGGCGTGCGCCCGAAGTACTTCTCGGCCATCCACTCCAGCGTCTGCTGGACCGGGGGCACGACGTTGGAGATGGCGATGGCGGTGATGTCCTGGGTGGCGATCCCCCGCGTCCGCAGGAGCATCTCGATGAACACGCCGTACTCGTCGGCCGTCTGCTCGCGGCGACTGGTCAGTCGCCACGACACGCGCAGGTGAGAGCCGTCGAACACCCCGATGGTCGTGTTGGTGTTGCCGACGTCGGCGACGAGCAGCACCTCAGCTCTCGAGCGCGCCGGCCAGCACGCGATGCCGGCCGCCGGCCGTGTCGAGGATCAGGGCGCCCTCGGCGTCGACGTCGCGGGCCACGCCGCGGGCGCCGTCGACGGTCACCTCCCGGCCCAGGGTGTCGCTGAGCTCGATCCAGCGCCGCCGCACGACGTCGAATCCTTCGGCCTCCAGGCGCCGCCGCCAGGCGTCGAGACCGTCGAGCAGCGCGGTGAGCAACACCTCCCGATCCACGGTTAACCCCGTTTCGAGGGCCACCGACGTGGCTCGGTCGGCCAGGGCGCCGACGAAACGGCGCTGGCCGAGATTCACGCCGATGCCGAGGATGGTGATCACCGGCCCCCGGCCCAGCCGCGTCTCCAGGAGGATCCCGGCGATCTTGCGGGACCCGACGAGGACGTCGTTGGGCCACTTGAGCCGGGGCGAGACCGGAGCGACCGACGCCAGGGCCTCCGCGACCGCCACCGCAGCGGCGTACGAGAGCATCGGCAAGCGGGCCGGCTCCAGTGCGGGCCGGAGCACGATCGACAGCAGCAGGCTCGATCCGGGCTCGTCCTCCCAGCGCGCTCCCCGACGGCCCCGGCCGGCGGTCTGGTGCTCCGCCACGACCGCCGTGCCGTCCGCGGAGCCCCGCTCGGCCAGCTCGAAGGCCACCGCCTGGGTCGAGGCCACGCTCCCCACCCGAACGACCGGAGGCCTCACGCGCCTCCTTCCTCGATCGCGGCCAGGCTCGCCTCCAGCTTGGCCTTCAGCCGCCGCTGCTCACCCAGCCGCTCGCGCTCCTTGGCCACGACCTCGGCGGGCGCGCGCTCCACGAAGTCCGCCCGCCCGAGCTTGGCCTCGAGAAACGCGATCTGCTCGGCGGCGCGTCGGATCTCCTTGTCCAGACGGGCGCGCTCGCCAGCGAAGTCCACGACCCCGGCGAGCTGCACGTAGATCTCCGAGCGGCCGACGACGGCGAGGGCCGAGCCGGACGGGCGCGTCGCGCGAGGGTCCAGGGTCAGCCGGCAGCGAGCCAGGGTCTCGACCAGCGCCCGATGGGCCTCGATCACCTCGGCGTGCTCGGAAGCCGGACGCAGCAGGACCTCCAGCCTCGCGCCGGGCGCGATGCGCATCTCGCCCCGGATGTTGCGAATCGCCGTGACGCTCTGCATGAGCACCGCCATGTCCCGCTCGGCGTCCGGCGCGACCAGGGCTGCGCTGGCCCGGGGATACGAGGCCACCATGACGGAGTCGCCCTCGTGGGGCAGCCGCTGCCACAGCTCCTCGGTGATGAACGGCATGAACGGATGCAGCAACCGCAACGTCGTTTCCAGCACGGTCACCAGTGTGTGCTGCACGCGCTGTCGTTCGGCCGGGCTATCGGCCCGGTAGAGCGGGCCCTTGGCGGCCTCCAGGTACCAGTCGCAGAAATCGTTCCACAGGAACTGATAGATCGCGCCGGCGGCATCGTTGAACCGATAGGCCGCCAGCGCGTCACGGACCGAGGTGATCGTCGCCTGGAGCCGACTCTGGATCCAGCGCCCGGGCAGCCCTGCCGGGCCGGTGTCCCCACCGGGCTCGTAGCCGTCGAGGTTGGAGAGGACCAGGCGGGCGGCGTTCCAGAGCTTGTTGGCGAAGTTGCGGTAGCCCTCCACCCGCTCGTCGCTGATCCGGATATCGCGGCCCTGGGCGGCCAGCGCGGCCAGCGTGAAGCGGAAGGCGTCCGTGCCGTACGTATCCATGAGGGCGAGCGGATCGATGACGTTGCCCTTCGACTTGGACATCTTCTGGCCCTCGGCGTCCCGCACGAGGGCGTGGATGTAGACGTCGCGGAACGGCTCGGCCCGCATGAAGTGTAGGCCGAGCATGGCCATCCGGGCGACCCAGAAGAACAGGATGTCGAAGCCCGTCACCAGCACCGAGGTCGGGTAGTACTTGCGCAGTTCCGGGGTGTCGTCGGGCCAGCCCAGCGTCGAGAATGGCCACAGGCCCGAGGAGAACCAGGTGTCCAGGACGTCGGGATCCTGACGCAGCGGGCCGCCGCACTTCGGGCACGCGCTCGGCTCCGTGCGCGCGACGTGCACCGAGCCGTCGCTGTCGCAGTACCAGGCCGGGATGCGGTGGCCCCACCACAGCTGCCGCGAGATGCACCACGGGCGGATGTTCTCCATCCACTGGTCGTAGGTCTTGGTCCAGCCCGTCGGGATGATGGTGATCCGCCCGTCGTGAGCGGCGGCCAGCGCGCCCTCGGCCAGCGGCTTGACGTGGACGTACCACTGCTTGGAGACGAGCGGTTCCACGACCGTCTTGCACCGGTAGCAGAGGCCCACGGCGTGACGGTACGGCTCCCGACGCTCGATGAGCCCCAGGGCCTGCAGATCGTCGACGATCTTCCGGCGCGTCTCGAAGCGGTCGAGGCCGGCGTACTTCCCGGCGGCCTCCGTCATTCGGCCGTCGAAGCCGATAACCGTGCGGACGGGCAGGTTGTGGCGCCGCCCGATCTCGAAGTCGACGGGATCGTGTCCGGGCGTGACCTTGATGACCCCGGTGCCGAACTCCGGGTCCACCGCCTCATCGGCCACGACCCTGATCTCGATCTCGCCCTCCACCGAGGGGATCCGCAGCGTGCGGCCGACGTAGGCGGCGTAACGCGGATCGCGCGGGTGGACGGCCAGGCCGGTGTCGCCCAGCTTGGTCTCGGGCCGCACGGTGCCCAGCGTCAACGGGCCGTACTTGATGTAGACGAACTCCGCGTCGCGCTCCTCCCGCTCCACCTCCAGGTCGGACAGCACGGTCTGGCAGCGCGGGCACCAGTTGACGATGTAGTCGTCCCGGTAGATCAGGCCGGCGTCGTACAGCCGCACGAACGCTTCGCGCACCGCCCGCGACAAGCCCTCGTCCAGGGTGAAGCGCAGGCGGGTCCAGTCGACGGAGGCACCCAGCCGCCTGAGCTGGCGGAGGATGGTGCCGCCCGCCTCGTCCGTCCACCGCCACACCCGGGCCACGAACGCCTCGCGGCCGAGGTCCTCCTTGCGCTTGCCCTCGGCGAGGAGCTGGCGCTCGACCACGACCTGGGTGGCAATGCCGGCGTGGTCGGTGCCAGGCTGCCAGAGCGCGTCGAATCCGTCCATCCGCTTCATGCGGATGAGCACGTCCTGCAGGGTGAACGTGAACGCGTGGCCCATGTGCAGGGCGCCCGTCACGTTGGGCGGCGGGATGACGATGCAGTAGGCCGGCTTGGCCGAGGCCGGGTCGGCCCGGAAGTACCCGAGCCGCTCCCACTCCGGATACCAGCGCGCCTCGGCGGTGGACGGATCGTAGCGATCAGCGATCGGGGCCGCCGGAGGCTTCATCGCGGGCCGTTCATTGTAGCACCGGGGCCGCAGCCGTCAGCCGCCACTGTCCTCCACGACGGCGGAAGATCAGGGACCAGGGGCCCAGATCGCCGGCGGTGGCCGCCACCGAAACGGTTGCGGGGTCCGGCCCCTGAGCGGCGTCACAGGCCAGGGCCCGCTCGAGTCGTGCCGGAAGCTGCTCGCGCAGCTTGGGATCGGGAACCAGCGCCGCCAGCCGGGCGCGATCCCCCGACGCCAGCGCCTCCACGAGGGCGGCCACCGCCTGGTGCAACGCGCGGTGCCAGGCATTGTGCTGGCGGACGCCGACCCGGACGAACCGCTCGGCGTCCGGGCTCGCGCGGAAGACGTCTTCCTGCTCAGTCTGGGCCTCGCAGCCGGGGATCCAGCCCGGATAGCGCAGCTCGTAGCGGACCCGAACCTCGCCGTTCTGGACGCGCCACTGGCGCGCCATCAGCCCCTCGGGGAACAGATCCGCCGTGCTCCAGACCACCGCCACGTCCTCGCCGCGCTGGCGAACGAGATCGACCCGGAGCGAGCGCGTACCCCGCCCGGTGGCCACGCCTTCCCAGACGATCAACATCATCGGGTGGCCGTTCGAGCCGGCGAGCGGAAACAGGCTGGGCCGGCCCTGACGCTGCAGCGCGGCCACCAGGCGCGATTCACCGTCTTGCGTCCCGTAGACGCGGACGGCGCTGGCCCCCGGGCCCTCGCCAAGCTGGAAGGTGCCGACCGTCAAGGCGCCCACCCGGTGCAGTTGCAGGCGGGCCCCACCCCAGGCCTCGGCGAAGCCATCCATCCGCAACTGGAGAAACGCGGGGGCTGCGAAGACGCCGCCGCTGGCCAGGCTGTCGACCACCTCCTCGTCGAGCAACGCGTAGATGTCCCGATAGGCTTCGAAGGCGCGATCGGCGTCGGCCAGCTCGGCGATGCTCAAGCGCGCGGCCGCCAGGTCCCGGAAGCGATCGAGGCGATCGGAGGGATTGTCCGCGGCCAGCGGCGAGGCGGCCAGGCAGACGACCACCACGCCGGCCAGGCCAGGAAAGGACTTCCAAGTCATTTTGCTATGGTACAACAGGCCGATGCGGCTTCCCGGGCTCACCGTCCTCGACCGTTACCTCCTGCGGGAGCTCATCGCGCCCTTCGCGCTGGGGGTCACGCTCTTCACGTTCTTCCTCATCATCGACCGCCTCTACCAGCTCACCGAGCTGGTCATCACCAAGGGCGTGCCGTTCCATCTGGTCCTGCAGCTCCTGGTCTTCATGCTGCCGTCCTTCCTGGCTTACACGCTGCCGATGGCCCTGCTGGTCGCGGTGCTCCTGGCCGGCGCCCGCATGGCCGCCGATCTGGAGATCGTCGCCTGCAAGGCGGCGGGACTGAGCCTGTGGCGCCTGTTCCGTCCGGTGCTGGTGGCCGGCCTCCTCGTGTCCCTGGCCGGAGCCGGGCTCACCCTCTACCTCACGCCGGCGGCCAACCGCCTCTTCCAGCAGCAGCTGTTCGTCATCCTGCAGTCCCGGGCGGTCAGCGCCCTCACCGAGCGCGTGTTCAACACGAGCTTCTCCGACGTGATGATCTACGTGGAGGAGATCAGCGCCTCCCAGGTCGGGCTGCGCGGGGTCATCGTCTCCGACGAACGCGACCCCTCGGTCAGCCGCATCATCACAGCCCGCGAGGGCCGCCTGATCCCCGACGAGCCGCAGCGGCGCATCACCCTGCGGCTGATCGACGGCGCCGTCAACGAGGCCGACGTGGTCCCGGCCAGCCCCCAGGCCGCCGGCGGGGCCGCCGGGCCCAAACGCTACCGGTACACGGCGTTCGCCATCTACGACATGACGCTGTCGCTGGAATCGTCCCTCAAGGGGATCGGCCGGCTGGAAAAGCCGGAACGGGACCTGGGAACGGCCGCGCTGCGTGAGCGCATCGCGGCTCTCAGTCAGGATCCCCAGAGCCGGATGGTCTTCGAAACGGAGCTGCACAAACGCCAGGCCCTTCCGGTGGCCGCCCTCGTTTTCGCCCTGGTGGCGTTTCCCCTGGCCGTGCGGTCCCACCGGGGCGGTCGCAGCGTCGCCTTCATCGCCACCCTGGGAATCCTGCTGTTCTACTACCTCACGCTCACCTCGCTCGAGAGCCTGGCCCTGCGGCAAGGGATGCCCCTGGGCCTGGCCATCTGGGCGCCGAACATCCTGCTGGCCGCGATCGGCACCGTCATGATGGTGGTGACGGCCCGGGAGCTCCGGGCCCCCCGGCTGCACCGGGTGTGGCAGATCAGCAACGCTCTGTGGGAGCATCTGCCCCGCCCGCGCACGGGCCGCCGCCGGCGCCGCGGCGGCGGCATCGACACGACCTTCATCATCGACCGCTACCTGCTGCGACAGTTCTTGGGGTTCGTGGCCATGGGGCTCCTGGTGGCCACGACGCTCATCATCGTCGTCGACCTGGTGAGCACCCTCGATCGCTACCTGCGCATCAAGCCGCCTCTGCTCTACATCGCCGAGCACTTTCTCTTCTTGATCCCCATCGCGCTGCACCAGGGCCTGCCCGTGGTGATGCTGATCGCCACGATCTTTCTGTTCCTCACGCTCAGCCGGTGGCACGAGCTCACCGCGCTCAAGGCGGCCGGCATGAGCCTCTATCGGATCAGCGCGCCGATCCTCATCACCGGGTTGCTGGCCTCCATCGGCGCCGGCCTCTTCCAGGAGTTCGCGCTGCCCATCCTCAGCACCGGCCGCGAGGAGGTGGATCGCGTCAAGATCCGCGGTCAGCTTCCCCGGCACCTGCAGACCCGGACCCGCCTGTGGCTGCGCAGCGCGGAGCGCCGCTTCTATCGGGTCGAGCTGCTGAACCCGGCCAGCCAGGATCTGTACGGAATCACCATCCTCGAGGTGGACGGCGATTTCCGTCTGGTCAGCCGGATCGACGCCCGGCACGCCCACTGGAGCCCCGACGGGTGGGAGTTCGTGGACGGCACGATCCGGGAGCTCGACACCACCGGGCAAGTGACCACGGTGCCCTTCGTGCGCACCGCCGTCGAGCTCGAGGAAAGCATCCAGGACTTCACCGACGTGCAGAAGCGACCCACCGAGATGAGCTATCGCGAGCTGCGGGACTACGTGGCCAAGCTGGAGGCCGCGGGGTTCCGGGTCACCAAGTACCTGGTGGGCATGTACGGCAAGCTGTCCGGCCCACTGGAGAGCCTGATCATGATCCTGGTGGCCATCCCCTTCGCGCTCCAGGCCCCCCGCGGGGGCCGGCTCTACGGCACCGGGCTGGCCATCGCCATCATGGCCGGCTATCTGGTCGTCGACCGCTCCGCCCGCGCGCTGGGGCAGGCCGAGCTGCTGCCTCCTCTGCTGGCCGCCTGGACCGCCAACGTCATCTTCCTCGGCGTGGGCACAGCGTTGTTCTTGCGCTCGCGAACGTGACCCGGGGCACAAGCGGCGCCAACCGTAAGGCTGGATGCCCGGGCGCCGGCTTTGCCGGCGCAATTCGATCTTGGGGGAGGTCTCGGAGAGGGCCGTCGCGGCCCCCTCCGATGTTACCGGGCGGCTTCGGTGAGCGCGCGCAGGGCCTCTTCAAGGCGCTTCTGCTCGGCCCCGTACTGGGTCCAGTCCCCCTTGCGCAGCGCGTCCTGCGCCCGCTGCCAGGTGTCCCAGGCCCGCCGGGCCAGCGGCGCCACGCCGCCGCCCGCCGGCTCTCGTCGCGTCGGCGTCGCGCCCGGCGCGGCGACCGGCGCCGCTGCCGCGCGGCCCCCGAAGACCCGGGCCAGCGCCTGCTCGAGCGTGGGCTCCATGGCGATCTGGTTGCCGTGGGCGACGACGACCCGGCGCAGCTCGGGTAGCGCACCTTGCTCGGAGGCGGCCAGGTAGATGGGCTGGACGTAGATGAGTGACTGGTCGATGGGAATGGCCAGCAGCGAGCCGCGGATCACGCTGGAGCCCCGCTGGCTCCAGAGCGTGAGCTGCTCGGAGATCGCGGCGTCCTGATCGATCCGGGCGTCGATCTGACGGGGGCCGTAGACGAGCTTCTGCTTGGGAAAGTTATAGACGACGAGCCGGCCGTAGTTCGGCGGGTCGGAGCGGGCGGCCAGCCAGGCGATCATGTTGTCGCGGCGGCTGGGATTGAACAGGGTGAGCAGGACGAACTCTTCCTTCTTCTCCCCCAGCAATCGCAGGATCGTGTAGTAGGGCTCCATCTCCCGCTCACGCCCATCCACGGTCCGCCGGGGCACCGTCCACATGTCCTCCTTGTTGTAGAAGACCTGGGGATCTTCCATGTGGTAGACGGCGTACTTCCGCGCCTGCAGGGTGAAGAAGTCCTCCGGGTAGCGAATGTGCGGGCGCAGGTCGTCCGGCATCGCGTCGAGCGGACGCAGCAGCTCGGGAAAGGCCCGCGCGTAGACCTGCACGATGGGATCGGTGGGGTCGGCGAGATAGAAGGTCACCGTGCCGTGATAGGCATCGACCGTGGCCTTCACCGAGTTGCGGATGTAGTTCCCCACGCCCCGCACCGGGTCGGAGTACGGGTACCGATCGGTGGTGGTGTACCCGTCGAGGATCCAAACGAGTCGGCCGTCCTGGGCGACGACGATGTAGGGGTCGCGGTCGTAGCGGAAGAAGGGCGCGATGCGGCGGATCCGCTCGGCCACGGGCCGGTGCATGAGGACGCGGCTCTCGAGCGTGAGGTCGTCGGACAACAAGATCTTGATCTCGCCGAAGCGCGCGGCGAACACCAGCTTGCGGAAGAACGAGGAGAGCGGAATGCCGCCCTGCCCCTGGTACGTGGTGTAGACGTTCTGGTCGCCGGCCGGGTAATCCAGCTCCTGCGAGCCGGTCCGCACCAGGACGTAGTCGTTGGCGATCTCGCCGAAGTAGATCTCCGGCCGGGTGATGGGCAGGAAACCCTGGCTCCGCGGCGGGATGTCCTTGACCAGGAAGTCGGGCAACCCCTCCGGCGTCACCCGGTTCACCGGGCCCACCACGGCGCCGTAGCCATGCGTGAACGTCAGGTGCTCGTTGATCCAGCTCCGGCTGGCCTGCAGGTGCTGGTAGCTCAGCTCCCGGGGCGAGAGCATGACCTGCCGGTACTCGCCGTTGACCGCATAGCGGTCGACGTCCACGTCGACGAACTTGTAGTAGGTGCGGATCTCCTGCAGCTGAGCATACGTGCGCAGCAGCGGGCCGTGGTCCCAGAGGCGGATGTTCTCGATGGTCGGCGCGTTCCGCTGCAGCGCGCCGGGGTCGAGCGTCTCGTCGGCGGGAAACTCGCGCTCGACGATGCGGTCCAGACCGTACGCCTGCCGGGTCATGCGGATGTTGTGGACGATGTAGGGCCGCTCGGCCTCCAGCTCGTTGGGGGTCACCCGGAAGCGCTGCAAGATGCCCGGGTACACGCCGAGCCCGAGGACCCAGACGGCCATCAGCGCGGCCAGGGCCACCGCCACCAGACGCAAGCCGGGCCGGGCCAGCTGAACCAGGCAGGCCACCGCGGCGACCAGGGACAACACGGTGAGCACGCCGTACGCGGGCAGCGCCGCGTTGACGTCGGTGTAGGTCGCCCCGAAGACGACCCCGCGCCCGGAGTAGACCAGCTCGAAACGACCCAGCCAGAAGCTGGCGCCCACCAGGCCCAGCAGCATCGCGCCCAGGACGAGGAGGTGGGCCCGCGCCCCCGCGGCCAGTCGGGGACCGTGCGACGTCAGGACGAGGCTGCGCTGCAGCACGTAGATCAAGAGCGTCAAGACGAGCGTGCCCACCACCAGGGTCGTGCCCCAGCCGGCCAGGCGGCGCCAGAGCGGCAGGGTGAAGACGAAGAACCCCAGGTCCCGGCCGAACAGCGGGTCGTCGGTGCCGAAGGGCACGCGATTGAAGTAGGCGAGCAGGGTCTCCCACTGGGCGCTGGCCCGCAGGGCCGAGAGAAAGGAGATGAGGACCAGCACCACGGGCAGGAAGCGGCGGATGAGAGGCTCGATCACCACCCGCCCGGGCAGCCCCAGCTGGTCCTCCAGCTCCCACAGCACATCGGGCCGGGCCGTCCGGGCCGCGAAGCTGAGGTTCACGTAGAGGAAGATCAGCACGCCCAGGGCCACCGCCGTGAAGAGCCCGCCCCGGTACGACAGCATGGTGAGGAACACCTGGCGGTAGCCGACCTCCTGGAACCAGAGCCAGTCGGTATACAGCGGCACGACCTGACCGACGAAGGCGAAGACGACGAGCAGCAGGCCGAACAGTAGCGTGGTGCGCGAGCGGCCCATCGGCGAAGGTCGGCTCAGGTTCCTTGACGCCATGACGCGAGATAGGATTCCTGCTGGGGCGTGAGCTCGTCGATCTGCACCCCCAGGGAGGCCAGCTTCAGCCGGGCGATCTCCCGGTCGATCTCACGTGGCACACTCCACACGCGGCGCTCCAGTGCGCGCCCGTGCTTGACGATGTGCTCGGCGGCCAGCGCCTGATTGGCGAAGCTCATGTCCATGACCGCCGCCGGATGTCCCTCGGCCGCGGCCAGGTTGATGAGCCGCCCCTCGCCCAGCACGTAGAGGCGGCGGCCGCCGTCGAGGCTGTACTCCTCCACGAATGGCCGGACCGTCCGCCGGGCCCGGGCCAGCCCGTTCAGGGCCTCCAGATCGATCTCGACGTTGAAGTGTCCCGAGTTCGCCAGCAGCGCGCCGTCCTTCATCCGGGCGAAATGGTCCGGCCCGATGACGGTCGTGTTGCCCGTGACGGTGATGAACAGATCTCCGAGCTCGGCGGCCCGGCGCATGGGCAGCACGACGAAGCCGTCCATCGCCGCCTCCAGGGCACGCAGCGGCTCCACCTCGGTCACCACGACGTGCGCGCCCATGCCCTTGGCCCGCGCCGCCACGCCGCGACCGCACATCCCGTACCCGGCCACCACCACCGTCCGGCCGGCCAGCAGCATGTTGGTGGCCCGGAGGATCCCGTCGATGGTGGACTGGCCGGTGCCGTAGCGGTTGTCGAACAGGTGCTTGGTATCGGCGTCGTTCACGGCGATGACGGGGAAGGCCAGCACGCCTTCCCGCTCCATGGAGCGCAGGCGGATGACGCCGGTGGTCGTCTCCTCGGTGCCCCCGATGACCTCCCCGATCAGATCCTTGCGGGCACCGTGCAGCTGGGAGATGAGATCGGCGCCGTCGTCCATGGTGACCTGGGGCCGGGTCGCCAGCACGGCCTCGATGTGCCGGTAGTAGGTGGCGTGGTCCTCACCCCTGCGGGCGAACACGGGGATGTCGTACTCCCGCACGAGCGCGGCGGCGGCGTCGTCCTGCGTCGACAGCGGATTGGAGGCGCAGAGCGCCACCTGCGCGCCGCCCGCTTTGAGCGTCAACATGAGGACGGCGGTCTCGGTGGTCACATGCAGGCAGGCGCCCAGGCGGGTGCCCTTCAGCGGCTGGTCTTTGGCGAAGCGTTCCCGCACCTGCCGCAGCACCGGCATCGATTGCTCGGCCCACTCGATCCGGAGACGGCCGGCGGCGGCCAGCGCGAGATCCTGCACGTCGTGCTCAACCATCCGACTGGTGTCCTTTCCTTTGAATGCGCCGCGCGATCAGCAGGGCGAAGCGTGGAGCGCTGCAGGTCCGCGCGGGCCTGACCCGCGCCACGGCGTCACACCGAGCGCGAACGGAACGGCCCGGCGAACGCCGCCGGGCCGGCAGTTGTCTCATCCTTCGCGGCCGGGGCCGCCGGCGGGCTCACATTCCCACGTCGTCACGCAGGTCCTTGACGCGATCGGTCCGCTCCCAGCTGAACTCCGGCTCGGAGCGGCCGAAGTGCCCGTAGGCCGCCGTCTTGCGGTAGATGGGACGCCGCAGGTCGAGGTACTTGATGATCCCGGCCGGCGTGAAGTCGAAGTGCCGCCGGACGAGCTGCTCGAGCCTGGCATTGGGGACTTTGCCGGTGCCGAACGTCTCGACCATGATCGACACGGGATCGGCGACGCCGATCGCGTACGCCACCTGCAGCTGCGCACGCTCGGCCAGCCCCGCCGCCACGATGTTCTTGGCCACGTGCCGGGCCATGTACGACGCCGACCGGTCGACCTTCGTGGGATCCTTACCCGAAAACGCGCCGCCCCCGTGCGGGCAGGAGCCGCCGTAGGTGTCCACGATGATCTTCCGCCCGGTGAGCCCGGTGTCCCCCATCGGGCCGCCGGTGACGAAGCGACCGGTGGGGTTGACGTGGAAGACGCAGCGCTGACGATCGATCAGCTCGGGCGGGAGGGTCGGGACCACGCAGTGCTTGACGATGTCCTCGCGGATCTGCTCGTTGGTCACCTCGGGGCCGTGCTGGGTGGAGACCACCACCGTCTCCACCGACCGGGGCTGCCCATCGACGTAGCGGACGGTCACCTGGGACTTGCCGTCGGGCCGGAGGTATCCCAGCACGCCCGTCTTGCGCAGCTCGGCCAGCCGCATGGTGAGCTTGTGGGCGAGCATGATCGGCAAGGGCATGAGCTCGGGGGTTTCCCGGCAGGCGTAGCCGAACATGAGCCCCTGATCCCCGGCTCCCAGCCGGTCCACCCCCATCGCGATATCCGAGGATTGCTCGTCGATGGCGGCGATGACGGCGCACGTGTCGGCGTCGAAGCCGAACTTGGCCCGCGTGTAGCCGACGTGACGGATGGTCTCCCGAGCGACGCGCGGGATGTCGACGTAGCACGACGTGGTGATCTCTCCGGCCACCACCACCAGCCCCGTGGTCAGCAGGGTCTCGCAGGCCACGCGTCCCGTGGGATCCTGGGCGATGATGGAGTCGAGGACCGCATCGGAGATCTGGTCGGCGATCTTGTCGGGATGCCCTTCGGTCACCGACTCCGACGTGAACAGGTACTCGTCTCGCGCCATCGTCCTCCCCTCCCGGGTGGAAGTCGCGTCAGTGTAGCACGTGGCCGGGGCCCTTTTCGAGCGCGGGCCGTCTCGCGTGCTACGTGACGGGCGGCGAGTCGTTCAGACGCGCCTTGAAGCCTTCCAGCAGGGGCACGGCCCAGGGATCGACGCCGCGGAGGGCGGCCAGGTAGAAACTGGTCCACTGCCCGAGGGCGATCAACGAGAAGAGGCGCGCCAGGCCGCCCTTGCCTCGTGTCCACGCCTCGCTCACCGCCACCTGGCCGGCGATCAGCTCGCGGAGCACGGCGAAGCGCCGGCGGATCTCCGGGGCCTCGAGGCTGTCGCGGAGCAAGACGACGTGCATGGCCGTGGCCGGCCGCGTGCCCCAGGCCTCGATCTCGTTGTGGTTCATCTCGGGCACGGCGCCGGCCACGGCGAAGGTCTTGGCGTTCTCTTCCAGATCCGTTTTCCACCGGTAGGCCACGGCCCCGGTCGCCGGTCCCCCGTAGACGACGGGGACGCGATCGCCGATGGCCAGGGCCAGTCGCTTGGCCTCGTTCGCGGCCGTCGGCGAGTCGGGGGCCAGCTCGCCGGTCAGCGTCTGGAGCTCGCCCAGCGCCTCCTCCACTTCTGCGTCCGTGGGCACGGTCAGGTCAGCCGCGCGGAGCACCGCCAGCATGGGAAAGAAGAGGTAGCCCAGCGCCATGCGCGGCATGAGCCCGGCCGGCAGCATCACCGCGGGCAGGCCATGACGTCGAGCCAGCGCGGCGAGGCGGCCGCCCGCGGTGACGGCCACCAGCCGGCAGCCGCGCTCCAGCGCGGTCCTGGCCGCCGAGAGCGTCTCGACCGTGTCCCCCGAGTACGAGACGACGATCACCAGATCCGCCGCTCCGGCCAGCGCCGGTAGCCCGTACCCTCGGTGGACCAGCACCGGAACCTCTATGCGCTCCGCCGCACACGCGGCCAGCACGTCGCCGCCGGCGGCCGAGCCGCCCATGCCGGCGACGATCACCGCCCGCGGCCGCGGCAGCGGCTCGACCGGCGAGAGCGCGAGCGCGACGGCCGTCCGGCACTGGGTGGGAAAGCTCGCCAGCACCGTGCGGGTGTCGTGGCGGTCGATCCGGGCCAGGGCCGCGAGATCGTCGAGCATCATCGGGCCGTCACGCTCAGCGAGGTGGTGAGCTCCCATTCCTGGGGAGCCTCGGCCAGCAGGGGCCAGGTCAGAAGAAACGCCGTGCCCTGATAGATCCGCTCGAAGCCGCCCTCGGACACCGAGACCGTCTCCACCGGGCCCCACGCTACCTCAGCCCGCGGGCTCCACTCGAGCCTCACCTCCAGGCCGGCCCATTCGTCGGCCAGCACGATGTGCGTGAGGTCGTCGCGCCGGCCGCCGCTGCGCAACGGCGGCCGATCCGGCAGCGCGAGGTACCGCTGGGGGCCATCCCCTCCGGTGAGGGCGAGGTTCCACTGCACGGCCCACCGGGCGGGCAGAGCCGCCGGCGTAGGCTGGATGCGGTACCGCGCCTGGACTGCCCGGCTGTCCACAGTCACGCGCTTCACCACCCGGGCCAGGTCCGCGTCCGGCAACAGGCTGAGCGTGACCGCGACGCCGTCCGGCGTGCCGCTGATCTCCGAGGTGAATCGGCTGCGGCCCAGCACCAGGCGGGCCGCTGGCCAGGGTGCCACGGGGTCCAGCGGCGAGCCCAGCGGAAACAGGCCATCGAGCAGGCAGGCCCGTCGCAGGTCGTCGTAGGCGAGCAGGGTCTCCAGACCGACCTCCTTGGCGGAGGGGACGGCGTGGATCGTGCGGACAACGGCCGGACCCGTACGCTGATCCGGGCGGGCCTGGCGGAGCTGATCGTGGTACGTCTCGGGTCGTCGAGCGAGCACGTCAGCCAGATCCACGCCGCGCTCCAGGTGCGCGAGCTCGGTGACCGTCCCGCCCTCTTCGGGGTTCAGCGTGACCGCCAAGCCCGGCGTGCGCACGCAGATCTCCCGGCGGCCGTCGCCATTGCCGTCGCTCTCCCGCCAGCTCACCCCAGGCCGAGCCGTGGCCTGGGCCAGCAACCGCTCGGCTTCGAGCAGGGCCTGTTTCACGGCGCGACGCAGGTGCGGCAGGTAGCAGCCGCCGAACACGCCGTGCCAGTAGGCGTCGTTGGCCTGACCCCGCCAGAGCGCCGTCCGGGCCCGGGCCAGGAGCCCGTCCCCGCCGCCGGCGATGCCGGCCTGCTGGATCGCCTCGGACAGGCGCAGCATCTTCCAGTAGGTATCGGCGACCTCCGGATACTTGCTCAGAAAGATGCGCCAGAAGCCGCCGCGGAGCAGGCGCTGGTAGGGCTCGCCGTGATCCAGCGTGCCCAGGGCTTCCTTGGCCCGCTGCAGCTCGCGCGCGGCCGCGACAGGCAGAGCCCACTCACCCATCTCCCGGTACGACGCGGTCGGCAGGTAGACGCGGCCCGAAGCCGGATACCGGTCGATGATTTCGGCGAAGGTGGTCAGGCGTAGCCAGGGCAGCGACAGGAGGCGGTCGAAGAAGCGATCGAGCCAGCCCTCCTCGTAGACGTGGCGATGGGTCCCCGGCCAGACGCCGAACTTCTCGCCGTCGTCGGCGATCGTCAGCGCCGTCACCTGGCCTCGGCGTCGCTCCAGGTAGTCCACACTGGCCTCGACCTCCGCGAACGGGATGAGATACCGCAGGCGCTGGCTGATGGGAAACACGCCGACCAGAGCCCCCTGATCCTCGGTGAGGTAATAGCCGCCCAGGCCCTCGGGGTCGAAACCGGCGAGCCCGAAGTGGCTGTCGTCGACGAGGACGTACTCGACGCCGGCGCCGCGGATGGCCCGCGGCAGGTGGGGCTCCCACACCCGCTCGGCCAGCCACATTCCCCGCGGACGGACGCCGAAGTTCGTGACGATGAACTCGGTGAGGCGCTGGATCTGCCCGAGCTTGTCGTGATCGGGCAGGACGGCCAGGATCGGCTCGTAGAAGCCTCCGGTGAGCAGCTCCACCTGGCCGCGGCCCACCAGCGTGGCCAGCAGATCGAACGTGTCGGGCGCATGCTCGCGCAGCCATTCCAGCAGGCTGCCGGTCCAGTGGGTGGTGAGCCGCAGCTGGGGGCGGTGGCGCAGATGCTCGAGAAAGGGCCGATAGGCCCGGGCCACCGCCTCTTCGAGGATGTGCTCGAAGTTGCCGACAGGCTGATGGTTGTGGACGCCGAAGCACAGCGCCAGTGGCGGCCCGCTCACGACCTCACTCGCGCTCGAGGTCACGGTGTACGACGCCGGGCGACACTCCCTGGGCGTCGAGATACCGCTTGAGCTCCTCCGCGACGGCGACCGAGCGATGCCGTCCACCGGTGCACCCGATGGCCACGGTCAGGTAGGCCTTGCCTTCACGCTGGTAGGCGGGCAGCAGGAACTTGAGAAAATCTTCCAGCCGGGCCATGAGCTCGCGGCTCTCCGCGTGCGCGAAGATGAACTCCCGGACTTCCCGGTCTCGCCCGTCCAGACCTCGCAGCCCGGACACGAAGTGCGGGTTGGGCAGGAAGCGCACGTCGAACATGAGGTCGGCGTCGATGGGGACGCCGTGCTTGAAACCGAAGGACAGCAGGGTGACGCGCACCCCGGCCCGGACCTCCCGGGCCCCGTACATGCCGACCAGCACGTCCCGGAACTGGTGCACGGTCAGCGTGGAGGTATCGATCACGCGATCGGCGATTTCCCGGAGGTTGGCCAGCGCTTTGCGCTCGGCCCGGATGGCGTCGTGCACCTGCCCGCTCGCGGCCAGGGGGTGGCGACGGCGCGTTTCGTTGTAGCGGCGCAGCAGCGCCTCGTCGCTGGCCTCCACGAACAGCACCTCGACCTGATGACCTCGGGCCCTGAGCTCGGCGAGGGCGTCCAGCAAGTGGGGCAGGTACTCGCCCTCCCGCACGTCGATGCCGAGGGCCACGCGGGGGACGGACCGCGCGGAGCGGGCCACCAGATCGGCAAAGGTGGGAAGCAGCGTGGTCGGCAGGTTGTCCACGCAGTAGTAGCCCATGTCCTCGAAGCACTTGATCGCAAAACTCTTGCCGGCCCCGCTCATGCCCGTGATCACCACGAAGACGATCGATTCGGCCACGGCCAGGCCTCCGGTCGTCTTCGCGTCCTGCTCAGCGACGTTTGGGCGCCAGCCGGCGCTGATGGGAGGGCAGGATGCCGAGCTCCTCCCGATACTTGGCGACGGTGCGGCGCGCGATCACCAGGGCGCGTCCTTTGAGGATCTGGGCGACCTCCTGGTCGCTCAGCGGCTTGGAGGGATCCTCGTTGGCGAGGAGATCCTGGATCATCTTCTTGACCGAGATGGAGGAAACCATCTCGCCGTCGCCGGAGGCGATCCCACTGTGGAAGAAGAACTTCAGCTCGAACAGGCCCTGCGGCGTCTCCACGTACTTGTTGGTGGTGACACGGCTGATGGTGGATTCGTGCATGCCGATGTCCTCGCCTACGTCCCGGAGAGAGAGCGGGCGGAGGTACGGCAGGCCTTTGTCCAGGAACTCCCGCTGGAACTTGACGATGGACTGGGTGACCTTGCGCAGCGTCCGCTGCCGCTGGTCCACGCTCTTGATGAGCCAGACCGCCGATCGCAGCTTCTGCTCGACGTACTGGCGGGCTTCTTCGCCGGAGTTCCGCAGCAGCGAGCGGTAGAGCGCGTTCACCCGCAAGCGCGGGATGCCGTCCTCGTTGAGGAGCACCACGTACTCGCTGCCCATCTTCTGCACGACCACATCGGGGACGATGTAGCGCGTGTCGGCCCCGCCGAAGCGCCGCCCCGGCTTGGGCTCCAGCCCCATGATCTCCTCGACCGACTCCATCACCCGGTCCAGGGGCAGCTTGAGGGCGCGGGCGATGTCGGGGTAGCGGCGACGGGAAAGGTCGTCGAAATGCTGCTCCACGATCTCGACGGAGACCGGGTCGGGATTGGGATCGCTCTTGAGCTGGATCAGCAGGCACTCCTGCACGCTGCGGGCGGCCACCCCGGGGGGATCGAAGCCCTGGACCAGGGTCAGTGCCCGCTCCACCTCCTCGGCCGTGACCGAGCAGCGCTGGGCCAGCTCGGGCACTTCGGCCCGCAGGTACCCGTCCTCGTCCAAGTTGCCGATGATCTCGGTGCCGATCCGGCGGAGAACCGGATCCTCGGTGGCGAAGCGCAGTTGCTCCTCCAGGTGGTCGGCCAGGGACGAGTGCGACCGCACCATGTTCTCGAAGGGCAACTCGTCCCGATCCTCCTGCGCCACCAGGGAGCGTTCTTCATGGTCGTCGAACATGACGGCGGTGAGGTCGAACGGGAGATCGTCGGTGCCCCGCTCCCGATCCACCGCCACCGGCTCCACCGGCGGCGCTTCCGGAGCCGACGCGGCCGGCGTGTCGGGCGTGGCCGGCGTCTCCGGGGTCTCCGTGGGGACCTCCTCCAGCAGCGGGTTCTCCAGCAGTTCTTTCTGGACGACCTCCTGGAGCTCGAGGGTGGACAGCTGCAGCAGCTGGATGGCTTGCTGCAGCAGCGGGGTCATCACGACCCGCTGGCTCTGTCGCAGTGAAAGTCGTGTTTCCATGGCCATGGCGAATTTCCCGTGCCGCGAGACTAGAGGGCGAACTTCTCGCCGAGATAGATCTCGCGGGCGATCGGATTGGACGCGATTTCGCTCGCGGTGCCCGAGACGATGATCTTGCCGCCGTACAGGATGTAGGCCCGATCCGTGATCGCGAGCGTCTCGCGGACGTTGTGATCGGTGATGAGGATCCCGATGCCCCGCTCCCGCAAGCGCGCGACGATCTCCTGGATGTCCCCGATGGCGATCGGGTCGATGCCGGTGAACGGCTCGTCGAGCAGCAGGTACCGGGGCGAGGTGACGAGCGCCCGGGTGATCTCCAGACGCCGCCGCTCGCCGCCCGACAGCGTGTACGCCGGGTACCGCGCGAGCGCGGTGAGATCGAGCTCGCCGAGCAGCACCCGCGCGCGGGCGCGTCGCTCGGCCGCCGACAGGTCGAGCGTCTCCAAGATGGCGAGCAGGTTCTCCTCGACAGTGAGCTTGCGGAACACCGAGGATTCCTGGGGCAAGTAGCCGATGCCGAGCCGGCACCGCCGGTACATCGGCAACCCGGTGATCTCGCTGCCCTCGAGAAAGATGCGCCCGCCCTCCGTCGGCAGCAGGCCCACCATCATGTAGAACGAGGTGGTCTTGCCGGCACCGTTGGGGCCGAGCAGGCCCACCACCTCGCCGCGCTGGATGTCGAGCGAGACGTCGTCGACAACCTTGCGGTGCCGGAACCACTTCTGCAGTCCCTGGGCCACCAGGCCTTCCATGCTCGGCTCAGTTCACACACGGCGCGGCGGCGGGACGCGTCCCCGCCTCCGGCGTGCCGTCCTTGGCGATGGACCGGTCCCTGCCCGCCTTGTCGTCGCGGGGATGGAAGACGGCCTTGACCCGGTCCTGCTTTCCCGCCTGCACCACGGAGCGGTCCTGGGCGAGGTACATGGTGATGGTCTCGCCGCTCACGACGTTGTCGTCCTGCCACACCCGCGCGTCGCCGACCAGGACCACCCGCTGCTCGAGATCGTGGTACTCGGCGCGTCGCGCCGTCCCCGTCCGGCAGTCGGCGGTGACGATCCGCACGTTGCCGGTCGAGACCGTTCGCAGGATGCGGTCCCCCTTCTCGTCGAGGTAGACCTCCATGCGCTCAGCGTACTGGACGGAGTTGTTCTGGCGCGCGATCACGTTGCCCGAGAAGACGACCAGGCTCTCCTTGCCAAAGCGCTCCATGCGGTCGGCGTCGACGGTCACCGGCTGGGTCCGATCGTCGTTGCCCTTCGCCTCGCCCCGGCGTCCCGCCGGCTGGGCGCCCGCTCCGACCGCGGCGACGAGCGCCACGGCGACGACGAGGCCGGCCACCGCGTGTCTC
>DASTFB010000134.1 GCA_035709005.1 Candidatus Methylomirabilota bacterium
CCCGACAGGATCGTGAGCGGGTGGATGAAGCTCTCGTAGAGGATGCCGAGGATCAGGTAGATCACGAGGACGGTGATCAGGAGCAGCATCCCCTGCCCGCGCAGCGAATCCTGGAAGGCCTGGGCCGTGCCCTGGAAGGTCGCGTTCAGCGTCGCCGGCACCCGCAGCTCCCGCTGCACCGCCTCCACCTGCTTCACGGCGTCGCTCAGCGACACGCCCGGCCTCGTGTTGAAGGAGATCGTCACCGAGGGCAGCTGACCCAGGTGCGTCACCACCAGCGGCCCCAGGCCCGGCGTGAGCCGGGTGACGGCCTCGAGCGGCACCAGCCGGCCGTTGCTCGACCGCACGTTGAGCCGGGCCAGCGCGGTGGCGTCCTGCTGGTACTGCGGATCGACCTCCAGGATGACCCAGTACTGGTTGGACGGGGTGTAGATGGTCGAGACCTGGCGGGAGCCGTAGGCGGCGCCCAACGCGCTCTCGATCTGGTCGGCCGTCACCCCGAGCGCCGAGGACCGGTCACGGTCGATGTTGACGACGATCTGAGGGCTGGTGATCTGAAGGTCCGTGTTGACGTCCTGCAGCGCCGGGAGCTGGCGGAGTCGCTCGTGGAGGCGCGGTGCCCAGTGGTGCAACTCCTCCAGGTCGGCCCCCTGCAGCGTGTACTGGTAGACGGCCTTGGTGAGGTGGCCTCCGATGCGGATGGTGGGCAGCACCTGGGGATACACGCGGATGCCGGGGATCGCCGCCAGCTTGGGCCGCAGGTCGGCGATCAGCTCCTCCACCGGCGCGCGCTCGGACCGGGGCTTGAGCCGGACGAAGATCCGGCCCGTGTTCAAGGAGGTGCTGGAGCCGCTGGCCCCGATGAAGGACATGAACTGCTCCACGTACGGCTGTTGCCGGATGACGTCGGCCACCGCGCGCTGGTGGGCCATCATCGCTTCGAACGACACGTCCTGGGCGGCCTCGGTGAACGCGAAGATCGTGTTGTTGTCCTCGGTGGGGATGAAACCCTTGGGAATGGCCACGAACAGGTACGCGGTGAGCACGAGCGTGAGCCCGAGGACGGCCATGGTCGTGCGACGGTGGCGCAGCACCCACTGCAGCGATCCGTCGTAGGTCTTCAGCATCCCCGCGAAGAAGCGCTCGGACGCCCGGTACAGCCGGCTGCCCCCGTCGTGGGGCGGGCGGAGGTAGCGGCTGCACAGCATGGGCGTGAGCGTCAGGGACACCACCCCGGACACGATCACCGCCACGCCGATGACGACGGCGAACTCGTTGAGCAGCCGTCCCACCACGCCGCCCATGAACAGCACCGGGATGAAGACGGCGGCCAGGGACACGGTCATGGAGACGATGGTGAAGCCGATTTCCCGCGCCCCGTTGAGGGCGGCCTCCAGCCGACTCTCGCCCAGCTCCATGTGGCGGACGATGTTCTCCAGCATGACCACGGCGTCGTCGACCACGAAGCCCACGCACAGGGTCAGGGCCATGAGCGAGATGATGTCGATCGACAGCCCGAACAGGTACATGGCGGCGAACGTGCCGATGATCGAGAGCGGCACGGCCAGGCTGGGGATGATGGTGGCGGAAAGGTTGCGCAGGAAGAGGAAGATCACCATCACGACCAGGACAATGGTCAGGACCAGCGTGAACTGCACGTCGTGCACCGACTGCCGGATGGCCACCGAGCGGTCGTAGACCACCGTCAGCTTGACGGAAGCCGGCAGCTGGGTCTGGAACACGGGCAGGAGCTTGCGGATGCCGTCGACTACCTCGATGGTGTTCGTCCCCGGCTGGCGCTGGACGGCCAGGACCACGGCCCGGTCGTCGTTGAACCAGCTGGCTACCTTGTCCGTCTGAACGTCGTCGATGACGCGGCCCAGCTCCTCCAGCCGCACCGGCGAGCCGTTGCGGTAGGCCACGATGAGCGGGCGGTAGGCCGCCGCGTTGGTGAGCTGCCCCGTGGACTGCACGTTGACGGCCTGGTGGGGGCCGTAGAGCGTGCCGGTGGGCTTGTTCACGTTGGCGCGGGCGATGGCCTGCTCGACCTCGTCGATGCCGATGCCGCGGGCGGCCAGCGCCCGGGGGTCGACCTGCACGCGCACGGCGTACTTCTGGGAGCCGAACACCGTCACCTGGGCGACGCCGGCGATGGTCGAGATCCGCTGGGCCAGGTTGGTCTGCGCGTACTCGTCCACCGTGTACAGGGGCAAGGTGGGCGAGCTGAGCGCCATATAGAGGACCGGTTGATCCGCCGGGTTGACCTTCTGATACGTGGGCGGCGTCGGCATGCCCGGCGGCAGCAGCGGCGCCGCCTTGCTGATGGCTGCCTGCACGTCCTGGGCGGCGGCGTCGATGTCGCGGTCCAGCGTGAACTGGATGGTGATCTGGGCCACGCCGCGGGCGCTCGTCGACGTCATCGCGTCGATGCCGGCGATCGTGGTGAACTGCCGCTCCAGCGGCGTGGCGACCGCCGAGGCCATGGTCTCGGGGCTGGCTCCCGGCAACTGGGCGGTGACCTGGATGGTCGGAAAATCGACGTTGGGCAGATCGTTGACGGGCAGGCGCTGGTAGGCCATGAGCCCGAAGATCACGATGGCCGCCATGAGCAGCGTGGTGAGGACGGGACGCCGGATGAAGAGCGCCGGGCTCACGAGGGCCTCGGGGACTTGATCTCCACGCGGGCGCCCGGGACGAGACGGAGGTGGCCGTCGGTGACGACCTGCTCGCCGTCGGTGAGGCCCTCCTCGATGACGAGCTCCCCGGCCAGGCGCCGCCCCGGCTTGACCGGCCGCGACTCCACCGTGAGGTCGGGCTTCACCACGAAGACGAAGGGCCCGCGCTGCCCGGGCTGCACCGCCTGCGCCGGCACGACGACGGCCTGTTCCGTCGACAGCGTGAGCGCCACGTCGACGAACCGCCCGGGCCAGAGGGCGTTGTCGGTGTTGGGGAAGGTGGCCTTGAGCTGGATGGTGCCCGTGGTCGGATCCACCGTGTTGTTCAGGAAGGTCAGGGCCCCCACGGCGCGGCGCTGCCCGCCGTCGAGCACGGCCTCGACCTTGAGACCGCCCGCCGCCTGGAACCGCCCGATCGCCGAGAGGTACTGCTCGGGTACTGCGAACGACACGTAGATCGGCCGGATCTGCGCGATCACCACCAGGTCCCCCTCGTTGGCCTTGACGACGCTGCCGGCCTGGACGAGCAGGTTGCCCGTGCGGCCATCCATGGGGGCGCGGATCGTCGTGTAGGCCAGCTGCAGCCGCACCGTCTCCACCATCGCCTCGTTGGCCTTGATGGCGGCCCGGGCGTTCTCCATCATCGCTTCGGCGGCGCGCGCCGAGGCCCGGGCGTTTTCCACGGCGGCCCGGTCGGCCTGGACGGTGGCCTGCACCGCGGCCAGATTCGTCCGCACCTGGTCGTACTGCTCGCGGGCGACGAGCTCGCGCTGCACGAGCTCGCGGTAGCGCTCGTCCTGCACCCGCGCCATCTCGAGCTGGGCCAGGTCGCGCTCGAGGTTGGCCAGCGCCTGCGTCACCTCGGCCTGCCGTTGCCCCAGCGCCGCCTCGGCCTGGCGGAGCTGGGCCGTGTCCTTGGCGACGTTCGCGAGGGCCTGCCGTTCGGCGGCCTGAAACGGCCGCGGATCGATGGTGAACAGCAGATCGCCGCGCTTGACCTCCTGCCCCTCTTTGAAGTGCACCTCGGTGATCTGCCCCGCCACCTGCGGCCGCACGCTGACCATCGTGTAGGGCTGGACGTTGCCGACCGTCGAAACCTGAAGCGGCACCGCCTTGCGCTCCGCGGTGGCCACGCCCACCGGCACCGGCGGCGGCGCGGCCGGGCGGCTCTGGGCCTCGCCGGCGCGGTCGGAGCACGCGCTCGTCGTCAGGCTGGCCAGGGCCAGCACCAGCGCCGCCAGCCGCCGGCTCATGACCGGGCGGCCTCGGCCGCCGCGTCCACCAGGGCCTCCAGGCCGCGGAGCACCCGCTCCCGGTCGTCCACCGACATGCGGACGAGGACGCGCTCGAGGGCGCGCATGCGGATGGCGTGCAGCTCGTCCACCAGGGCCTTGCCCTCTCGGGTGAGCTCGAGCACGTACACCCGCCGATCGGCCGGATGATCGCCCCGGTGCATGAACTGCTTCTGCTCCAGCCGATCGACGATGTGGGTGATGGCGGGCAGCGTGACCCCGAAGGCCTTGGCCACTTCGCCCATCGGACAGCCCGGGTGATCCGCGACGTAGAACAAGACCTGCGACTGCGCGTACGTGAGGTCGAGCTCGGAGGCCCGCTGCCAGAGGAGCTGCCGGAACGTGGTGCTGCCCAGGGCGTTCAGCAGGTCGAGCAACCGCTGGGCCTCGGCCGACCGGCTCCGGAGACGTCGGGACATGGTGCTCAATCATGTACGCATTTAATAGTTTCGTCAATTAAGCTTATCGGCCCGTCATGGCCGTCTCTATGCCGTCTCTATGCCGTCTCTATCGGGTCATCCCTGGACGGCGGGTGTATCTGTCCGTAGGATGGCGGCGATGCGGTGGACCTGCCTCGGTGCAGGACTGGCGGCTGCAGTGCTCGCGGCTCCCGCCGCCGGCGCCGCGGCACCTCCCCGGCCGATCGTCTTCGAGGCCAACCAGGGACAGGCTGATCCCCGTGTAAAGTTCCTCTCACGCGGTCCCGGCTACGCGATCTTCGCGACCGACACCGAAGTGGTCCTGGCCGACCGGCGCGCAGGTCAGGTGGTCCGGGTTCGCCTTCAGGGAGCGCGCGGCAATCCGCAGATCGTCGGCCTGGGACCCCTGCCCGGCCGGAGCCACTATTTCATCGGCCGGAATCCCGCGCGCTGGCGCACGAATGTACCGACCTACGCCGGGGTCGCCTATCGCGATGCCTACCCCGGAATCGACGCCCGTTACAAGGCGGACAAGGGGTCGCGGATCGAGCAGGAGTTCATCGTCCGGCCCGGCGCGGATCCGTCGGCCATCGGGTTGGAGTTCGAAGGCGTCCAGACGACGAGCGTCGACGAGGCCGGTGATCTGGTTTTGGCCACGGCAGGGCGCGAGCTGCGGCTCAGCCGGCCAATCGCTTACCAGGAGATCGACGGGACGCAGCGCCGGATCCTGGCGGCCTGGAGCGTGCGCGGACCCGCGCATGCAGGCTTCGTGCTGGGACCGCACGATCGCTCGCATCCGCTGGTCATCGATCCAATCATCGCGTGGGCGACCCTCCTCGGAGGCGGCAACGACGACCAGGCCTTCGGCGTGGACACGGACGTCGTGGGCAACGTCTTCGTGGCCGGGGATACGGCCTCGGTCGACTTCCCGGTCGTCGGCACGTCCGCGCCGGTCGGTGGGATCGACGCGTTCGTCACCAAGCTCGACGTCAACGGCCAGGTCCTGCTCTACTCGGCATACATCGGTGGCACGGGGACCGACGGCAGCCGGGGCGTCGCCGTGGATGGCAGCGGCAACGCCTACGTGTCCGGGTTCACGGACTCGGACGACTTCCCCACTACGGCGGCCGGCTTTCAGGCGCTGCCCCAGGGCGACTTCGATGCCTTCGTGGTCAAGTTGGATCCCACCGGCCTCATCGCGTATGCCACGTTCCTGGGGGGCACCGGTACCGACACCGCCTTCGGCATCGCCGTCGACAGCCACGGCCGCGCCCACGTCACCGGCGGGACCCGGTCGCTCGATTTTCCCCGGGCGAACGCGCTGCAGTTCGATCCCGGTGGCGGCATCTGCGGCAGCCCGCCCGTCGATTGTCGCGACGTCTTCGTCACCCGCCTGAGCGCGGCGGGGGACGTCCTCGAGTACTCCACCTTCCTGGGCGGCAGCAGCGACGACGTCGCCAACGCCATCGCGCTGGACGGCAACGGCAATGCCTACGTGACCGGCTTCACCCTGTCGTCGGATTTCCCGACCACCCTCGGCAGCCTGCAGCCCTTGCCCGGGCCCGGGATCGAGGCGTTCGTCGCGCGCGTGGACGCCGACGCCGGCCTGGGCTGGGCCACCTACCTGGGGGGCGCCGGCGCGGACATCGGCAACGGGATCGCCGTCGGCGCCGCGGGCAGTCCGCACGTCGTGGGCAGCACGACCTCGACGAACTTCCCCGCGACCGGGGGCGACGTGTTCAGCGGCCTCACCGAGGGCTTCGCCGTCGAGCTGGACGCGACCGGCAGCACCGTCGCCTGGTCCCGAAACTTGGAAAGCGCCATCCCCACGGCGGTCGCCCTCGACGCCGGCGCCGATGTCCAGCTCGTCGCCAACCAGCTCGCGTGCACCGACCCCCAGCTCACGCCCCCGGGATGTCCGGAGTCGCATGTCGACGTCGTGGTCGACAAGCGCAGCGGCCTCAACGGCGACCGCCTCGACGTCATCAAATTCGGGGGATCGGGGAACCTCGCCGCCGGCCAGGATTTCGGTCAGGCCATCACCGTGGGCGTCGGCAGCGTGTGGGTCGCCGGCTTGACCATGGCGACTAATTTCCCGGCCACGCCGGGCGCGGTTCAGACCGGCAATCAGGGCGGAGCGGATGCCTTCGTGGTCCGGCTCACCGACCTGGCCGCGCCCGTCCCTGTAGAGGAGGACGACGACTGCTTCATCGCCACCGCGGCCTTCGGCTCGCCGCTGGCCGCCGAGGTGCAGACGCTGCGGCAGTTCCGCGACCGGGTGCTCCAGACCAACGTCGTGGGACGGGTCCTGGTCCGGGCCTACTACCGGCTGAGCCCGCCGGTGGCGCGTGCCGTCACGAGCGCGCCCGTCCTGGCCGCGGCGGTGCGTGGTCTGCTCCAGCCGGTCGCCCGCGGCGCCGGCCTCGCGCTCGACCGTCCCGGGCTCGCGGCGGCGCTGACGGCGCTGGGGCTCGTCGCGCTGGTGGGCCTGGGGACGAGAGCCGCCATCGGATCGCGGCGACTCACGACCGCGGTGATCGTCCTGGGGCTGGCGGGCTGCGCGCTGGTGACCGGCGCGCTCTTCTTCGGGCGCAGCGGGCCGCCGCCTGCCCGGAGGCACGAGGCGCAACCAGCCGGGGTACCGATCGTCACGAGCCACCCCACGCAGGACGCTGCGGCGAGGGCGAGCAAGCTCGGGCCCTCCGCTCGCCGACCGGTTGCCAGCCCGGTGGCCACCGCGACACCGCCGGCGATTCGCGATCTTGCCGCGCTCGCCGACAACGACCTTGCCGTGACGCTCCTCAATCCGCTGGCGCCGCGGCCCGCGCGACGCTGGCAAGTCACCTCCGACTTCATCGAGGGCGTGCTCGGCCCGGAGGGCTTCACGGTCACGGCGCCCCGCCTGGCCGGCCGGCTGGGCATCCGGGCCGGCGACGTGATCGTCAGCATCGACGATCATCCGCCCACGGGCCTGCTGGCCGTCGTCCTGCCGCTGCAGCGCGATCCCGACCGGGCCACGGTCGTCGTCGAGATCGACCGCGGAAGCCACCGGCTGGTCCAGTCGTACCGGGTGCGCTGAGCCCCGATCCACCCTCGCTTGACTCGATCGCGCGTTGCTCCCATAGTCTGAGCGCGCAGCGCGAACGCAGGCAGGGCGTGGAGGCCGATGATGGCGCAGGCAAGGACGATGGCGTACGGGGTCGTCGAGGGGTGGGAGCAGCTCCCCGCCGGCTGGGAACACCGCGACGTGGCCGGCGTGGCCGTGGACGGCGAGGATCGGGTCTACCTGATCTGTCGGGGGGATCACCCGGTCATCGTCTACGACAGCAAGGGCAACTTCCTCCGCTCGTGGGGCGAGGGCGAGTTCACCCTGCGCACGCACGGCATCACGGTCGGCCCCGACGGCACGATCTACTGCGCGGACGACGGCAATCACACGGTGCGGCAGTTCACCCCGAGCGGCAAGCTGCTGATGACCCTGGGCACCATGAACACGCCGTCCGACACCGGCTACGACGGCAAGAACACGGCCACGGCGACGCGGCCCGGCGGCCCCTTCAACCGGCCGACCAACCTGGCCGTCGGCCCCCAGGGCGATCTCTACGTCTCCGACGGTTACGGCAACTGCCGCGTGCACCGGTTCTCGCCCACCGGCGAGCTGAAGCGCTCGTGGGGCGTGGCCGGCGCCGGGCCCGGCGAGTTCTACCTGCCTCACGGCATCGCCGTGGCGGCGGACGGCCGGGTGTTCGTGTGTGACCGGGAGAACGACCGCATCCAGATCTTCGACCCCGACGGCCAGTACCTGAGCGAGTGGACCGATACCCGGCGCCCGACTCACCTGGTGTTCGACGCCCAGGGCCGGGCCTACGTCTCGGAGCTGTGGTGGCAGCCGGGCCAGACTTCCCGCCGCTATGGGCCGGCCGGAGAGACGCGCTCGGGCCGGGTCAGCGTGTTCGACCGCGACGGCCGGCTCCTCGCGCGCTGGGGCGGTCCCGATCCCGTCGCGGCCGGCAGCTTCGCGGCCCCGCACGGGATCGCCGTGGATTCGCGGGGCGACGTCTACGTGAGCGAGGTCACCTGGACGTTCGCCGGCAGCCGCGGCCACGTCCCGGCGGGTTGTCACACGTTCCAGAAGTTCGCGCCGAGATCCTGAGGGCCGTGCCCGATCAGCTGCGGGGCCGCGTCGCCCTCATCACCGGAGCCAGCCGCAACATCGGTCGCGCCGTCGCGCTGGCGTACGCCGCCGAGGGGGCGGACCTCGTCCTGAACACGCGCGTCAACCGCGAGGAGCTGGAGGGCGTCGCCGAGGAGTGCCGCAAGCGGGGCGCGCGGGTGGTCCCCGTGCTGGGCGACGTGGCCGACGCGGTCGCGGTGGAGGCGATGGTCAAGGAGGGCCTCGCCGCGCTGGGCGCCATCGACGTCCTGGTCTGCAACGCGGCCATCCGGCCCCACAAGGCCATCATGGAGACGTCGCTCGAAGACTGGCATCGCGTCCTCGGCGTCGACCTGCACTCGGCGTTCTACCTGGCCCGGGCCGTCGTCCCCGGCATGATCGAGCGCCGCCGGGGCTCCATCATCGCGCTGGGGGGAATGTCGGCGCTGACCGGGCGGCCGAACACGACGGCGGTCACCACGGCCAAGACGGGGCTCCTCGGCCTGGTGCGGGCGCTGGCGGCCGAGCTGGGGTCCTTCGGCATCCGCGCCAACATGGTGATCCCCGGGTTCATCGACACCGAGCGGCGCTACGCCGAGTGGTATCCCGAATTCCGCCAGGCCCCGCCCGGCGCGCCCGCGCAGCTCAAGCAGATCCCGCTGGGACGGCTGGGCCGCCCCGAGGACATCGCCGAGGCCTGCCTGTTCCTGGCCTCCGACGCCTCCGCCTACATCACCGGCGACACCATCCGCGTGATGGGCGGACGCATCATCGGCTGACGCGCGCTCCGGTCGTGGCCTTGCCCAGGGCGGGAGGAGTGATAGACTCCGCGCCATGGCTTCACCCGAGCGCATCGCGGTGGTCACCGGCGCGGGCTCCGGCATCGGCAAGGCCACCGCGCTCGCCCTGCTGCGCGAGGGGTGGGCGGTCGTGCTGGCCGGACGCCGCAAGGAGCTGCTGGAGGCCGTGGCCACGGAAGGCCGCCCCGGGCGCACGCTGGTGATGCCGACCGACGTCGGCGATCCCGCCGCCGTGCTGGCGCTGTTCGAGCGCACCCGGGAGGTCTTCGGGCGGCTCGACCTGCTGTTCAACAACGCCGGGACCGGCGCCCCGCCCGTGCCGCTGGAAGAGCTCACCTACGAGCAGTGGAAGGTGGTCGTGGACGCCAACCTCACCGGCCCGTTTCTCTGCACGCAGGAAGCCTTCAAGATCATGAAGAGCCAGACGCCGCGGGGCGGCCGTATCATCAACAACGGCTCGATCTCGGCGCACGCGCCGCGGCCGAACTCGGCCCCCTACACCGCCACCAAGCACGGCATCACCGGCCTGACCAAATCGACGTCGCTCGACGGCCGCAAGTACGACATCGCCTGCGGTCAGATCGACATCGGGAACGCCGACACCCCGCTGGCCGCCAAGATGAAGACCGGCATGCCCCAGGCTCACGGCGCCATCGTCCCCGAGCCCACCATGGACGTCCAGCACGTGGCCCGGGCGGTGGTCTACATGGCCAGCCTGCCGCTCGACGCCAACGTGCAGTTCCTCACGGTCATGGCGACGAAGATGCCGTTCATCGGCCGCGGATAGCCGGGACTCCGGCCGCGCTCAGGAGGTCCTCTCATGCCCATCAAATCGCTGCAGTCCGTGAAGAAGATTCTGGAAGACAAGGCCTACGGCCACGTGGTCACGACCAACCCCGACGGCCGCCCCCAGGTGACGATGGTGTGGCTGGACGTCGAGGGCGACGAGGTGCTGTTCAACACCGCGGAAGGGCGGCTCAAGGTGCGGAACCTGCGGCGCGACCCTCGCGTCATCGTGTCCGTGCAGGACCGCCACGATCCGCAGTCGGCCATCTACATCCACGGTAAGGCCACGGTGACCGAGGAGGGCGCCGACGCCCACATCGACAAGCTGGCCAAGCGCTTCCTGGGTGTCGACAAGTACCCGTTCCGGCGGCCCGGAGAAAAGCGCCTGATCGTGCGGATCACGCCCGAGCGGCTCGGCGGCTACGGCCCCAAGATGCAGCCCTGGACGTAGCCATGAGCGCGGGCGGCCCGATCACCCGCCGCTGGACCGAGCAGCGCTGGCTGCTCGACAACATCATCCGCTCGGTCGGGATGGACTGGGATCAGCCGCGCTCGCTCTACCTGTCGGCGCCGTGCGGCCCCGAGGCCAACGCCGACTTCGCGGGGCTGCGCCAGCGCATCACCCGCCTGGCCGACGCCTCGCCGGCCTTCGAGGCCGTGGCCCGCCGCCGGGAGGCCAAGGCCCAGGCCGCCGAGCAGGACGACCTTCTCGTGACGGCGCGGGACAACTACTTCATGGCTGCGATCCACTGGGGCGCCGCCCAGTGGCCGATCGACGAGAACGACGAGCAGAACCGCTTCTACAACAGCAAGAAGCGCGAGTGCTACACCGCCTACGCCCGGCTGGCCGACCACCACGTCGAGCCGGTATGGATCCCGTTCCGCGACGGCAAGTCCCTGCCCGCCTGGTTCCACCTGCCGCCCGGCTACCGGGGTGGGCGCATCCCCGTGGTGGTGGCCATCCCCGGCATGGACAGCTTCAAGGAGATGAGCGTCGCGCTCCACGGCGACCGCTGGCTGTCGCGGGGGCTGGCCGTGCTGGCGCTGGACGGCCCCGGCCAGTACGAGAGCCCCGCGCTGGAGATCTTCTTCAGCATGGAGGCCTGGATCGCCGCCGGCCCCAAGGTGGTGGAGTGGCTCACGAGCCGGCCGGAGATCGATCCGGCCCGCATCGGCGTGAGCGGCAACAGCTTCGGCTCGTTCTTCGGCACCCTGGTCGCGGCCCACGAGCCCCGCGTCCGCGCCGTGTCGGTCTCGGCCGTGTGCCACGAGCCGGGCTTCCACACCATCTTCGAGGAGGCCTCACCGACCTTCAAGATGCGCTTCATGTACATGTCCGGCATCACCGACGAGACCGAGTTCGACGCCTTCCGCAAGCGCATGACGTGGGAGGGCCACGCCGAGAAAATCCGCGCGCCCTATCTGTGCGTGGCCGGCGAGCACGACGAGCTCTCCCCGCTGGAGCACACGGAACGACTGATGCAGGCGCTGGCCGGACCCAAGCGCCTGGTGATCTATCAAGACTCCCGTCACTCCGTGGGCAACGTGCCCGCCGCCAACCTGGGGCCCTTCCCTCCCGTGCTGATGGCCGACTGGATGGTGGCGACGCTCAGCGGAAAGCCGTTCCCGAGCGAGAGATGGTACGTGGAGGCCAGCGGGCGAGTTGTCAAAACTCCCCTGTGACGGCGGAACGGTAGTCGCACCTCACGTGAACGGGGAGGTTTGGAGGGGGCGCGCCGAGTGCCCCCTCCAACTCGACAGTCTCCCAGCCCCCGCCGAGCGCCCGATAGAGTTGCACCACGGCCACCAGCTGGCCGAGTAGCGTTCGGCTCTCGGCCACCTCCGCGCCCAGCAGCGTGCGCTGGGTGTCGAGGACGTCCAGGTAGCTCGTGAGCCCGCTCGTGTAGCGGAACTCGGCGATGCTGACGGCCTCCCGGGAGGCCCGCACCGCCGCCGTTTGCTCGACCAGCGCTTCCCGGGCCTTGCCGTACGCGATCAGCGCATCCTCCACCTCACGAAAGGCCTGCTGGATCACCTGCTCATAGCGGAGGAGCGCTTCCCGCTGCTGGGCCTCCGTCAGGGCGAGATTGGCCCGGTTCCGCCCGGCGTTGAAGATCGGCACCGTCACCGTGGGCCCGAACTGCCAGATCCGCGACGGGCCCGTGAAGAGATCCGAGAGTGCGACGCTCTCGAATCCGAAGAACCCCGTCAAGCTGATCTGGGGGAAGAACGCGGCCCTGGCCACGCCGATGCGGGCGTTGGCGGCGACCAGGGCGTTCTCGGCCTGCCGGATGTCGGGGCGCCGCTCGAGGAGCGCCGACGGCAGGCCGACCGGCACGCTGGGCGGGAAGGTCTGTCCCGTCAGGGGCTGGCCCCGGGTGATGCTGCCCGGATCGCGGCCGAGCAGGACGCTGAGCTGATGCTCGGTCTGGGCGATCTGTCGCTGCAGATCGGGAACCTGGGCGGCGGCGCTGGCCAGCTCCGCCTCGGCCTGACGCAGGTCGAGCGCGGAGGTGAGCCCGGCCTCGAGCCGATCCCGAACCAGCTGGAGCGAGCTCTGACGGGAGACGATGTTCCGCCGCGTGGTGTCCAGCTCCATGTCGAGCTGACGCAGCCTCAGATAGGCGGTGGCGACGTCGCTGACGAGCGTCATCGCCACGGCGCGCCGGGCCTCCTCACTGGCCAGGAGCTCGGCCCGGGCGGCTTCGCTGGACCGGCGCAGGCGTCCCCACAGGTCGATCTCGAAAGCCAGATCCACGGTGGTGGCGAGCAGGTCCGTCTCGCCGCCCTGATCTCGGGGGGGCACGTTGTCGGAGAAGCGGTTGGTCGTCACGCTCCCCCCCGCGGTCACGTCCGGCAACTGGGCCGCCCGCGTGACGCCGAGCACGGCCCGGGCCTGGTCCACGCGCGTCACCGCGATGCGCAGGTCTCGGTTGGCCTCGAGCGCCGCATGCACCAGGCGGCGTAGCTCCTCGTCCTGGAACAGGTCCCACCAGGCCAGGTCCGCGAGGGAGGCCGCATCGGGGGCCGGCGGGCCGTCGCGCCAGGCCTCGGGCGTGGAGACCGCCGGTCGCCGGTAGTCAGGACCCAGCGTGCAGCCGGTCAGCAGGAGACCCAGAACGAGGGCGACGATCCACCTCATCGCTCGCCACCACCGGCGCCGGCGGGCTGCCAGGCCCGGTCAGCATGAAACGCCCCATTACCGTCCTCGCCATGCCCGCGCGCGACTCCGCCCACCGCCGGCGCCGCGGGCTCGCGCTCCTCACGGTCGGGCGCCGGCTGGTGCTGGGCCGCGATCAGCGAGTAGAACACCGGCACCACGAACAGGGTGAACAGCGTGCCCACGGTCATGCCCGCCACCAGGACCGTGCCGATGCTGTTGCGGGCCTCGGCGCCGGGCCCGGAGACCAGCACCAGCGGAAAGTGCCCGAAGACGGTGGCCGCCGACGTCATGAGGACGGGACGCAGGCGGGTCAGCGACGCCTCGCGCAGGGCGGCTGCCTTGGCCAGACCGCGGGCCTGCAGCGTGTTGGCGAACTCGACGATCAGGATGCCGTTCTTCGCGATCAGCCCTACCAGAGTGATCAGCCCCACCTGGGAGTAGATGTTGATCGTGGTGAGCTCGAGGAAGCTGAAGACCAGCGCGCCGGAGATCGCCAGCGGCACCGAGCCCAGCAACACGATCAGGGGATCGCGGAAGCTGCGGAACTGCGCCGCCAGCACCAGATAGATGAGAACCAGGGCGAAGGCCAGCGTGACGGCGAGGGCTGAGCTCTCGCGGCGGATCTGCCGCGACTCGCCCGCGTGATCCATGACGACGCCCGGTCCGCTGGCGGCGGCTGCGGCGGTTTCGAGGACCCGCAGCCCCTCTTCCTTGGTGACGTCCGGCTTGACGCCACCGAAGATCCGCACGGCATTCCGCTGCTGAAAGCGGTTCAAGGTGCGCGGTGCCGTGCTCGCCTCGATGTGCGTGAACGTCGACACCGGGACAAGCTGGCCGTTGGGCGTCCGGATCTTGAGGTCGAGCAGCGGGCCCACGGTGGCGCGGCCGTCGTCGCCGATCTGGGGAATGACCTTGTAGCTGCGGTCGAAGAAGTTGAACCGGTTCACGTAATTGCCACCGAGCAGCGTGCCGAGCTCCTGGCCGACGCTGGTCAGGTCGAGCCCCAGGTCGGCGATCCGCTCCCGGTCGAGGACCACGCGCGCCTCGGGCAGATCGATCTTGAGATCCGTCTCGACGTACAGGAACTTGCCGCTCTGCCAGCCGGCGGCCAGCACCGCCCCCACCGTGTCCAGCATCTGCTCGGCCGCGGCCGCGCTTTGCAGCACGAGCTCCACGTCGTACTGGCCGGGCGTGGGCAGGGGCGGATTGAGCCGCGGGAACACCCGCAGCCCCGGAATTTGCGACACCGCCCCGTAGACCTCACCGTACATTTCCTCGGTGGAGCGCTGCCGCTCCTTCCAGTCCTTGGCCACCAGACCGCCGAACCCACCCCAGGCCGCCGTCAAGGACCACATGAACCGGGTCTCGGGGAAGGCCGTGATCTTGCGGACGACGTTCAGCGACTCGCGGTTGGACGCCGCCAGCGTGGAGTCCGGCGACGCGTCGAGAAACAGGAAGATGTGCCCCTCGTCCTCCACCGGCGCCAGCTCGGTCCGCGAGAACATGTACAGCGGCCACGCCGCCACCATCACCAGCAGGGAGGTGGCGACGATCGCCCAGCGCATGGCCAGCGCGCCGTCGAGCAGCCGCGCGTAGGCCCGGCGCACGACGTCGAAGATGCGGTTGACCAGCGCCGTCAGGCGCCCCTCCTTGCCTTGCGGGTGCACTAAGTGCGCACTCATCATCGGCGACAGCGTGACGGCGACGACCCCCGACACGATGACCGCGGCGGCCAACGTCAGCGCGAACTCCAGGAACAGCGAACCCGTCAGGCCGCCCTGAAAGCCGATGGGGGCGTACACCACGGCCAGCGTGATGGTCATGGCGATGATGGGGCCGAGCAGCTCGCGCGCGCCGATCAGCGCCGCGTCCACACGCGACTTGCCTCCCCGGACGTGGCGCGCGACGTTCTCGACCACGACGATGGCGTCGTCCACGACGAGGCCCACCGACAGCACGATGGCCAGCATCGACAGGAGATTCAGGCTGAACCCCAGGGCGTACATCACCAGGCCGGCGCCGATGAGCGAGACGGGCATGGCCAGCAGCGGCACCAGCGCGGTGCGGATCGAGCCCATGAACAGGAACACCACCAGGCCGACGATGGCGATGGTCTCGCCCAGCGTCTTGGTGATCTCCTTGAGGGCGTCCTCCATGAAGACCGTGCCGTCGTACGCCACCTGCATGTCGATGTCGTTGGGGAGCGTCGGCCGGATGCGAGCCATCTCGTCGCGCAGGCGATGGGCCACGTCGATCTCATTCGAGCCGGGCAGGGGCCAGATCCCCAGGTAGACGGCCTCTCGCTCGCTGTACTTGGCGACCATGTCGGCCTCTTCGGCGCCGAGCTCGATCCGGGCGACGTCGCTCAGGCGGACGATGGCCCCGCCCCGATCGGCCACGATCAGGTCCTTGAACTCGTCGACCGACCGCAGATCGGTGTTGGCGAGCAGGTTGACCTGCACCATGTTGCCCTTCGTCCGGCCGACCGCGGCCAGGTAGTTGTTGCGACGCAGGGCCGCCTGCACGTCGCCGGGCGAGAGATTGAGGGCGGCCAGGCGATCGGGGTCGATCCAGACGCGCATGGCAATCTGCTGGCCGCCCTCGATGGTCACGCGCTGGACGCCGGCCAACGTCGAGAGCTGAGGCTGGAGCGCTCGCAAGAGCCAATCGGTGATGGCCGGGACGTCCCGCTCGGTGGACGTGAAGCTCAGGTAGAAGGTGGCGTACGGCCGATCGGCGCGTTGAATCTCCACCACCGGCGGCTCGGCTTCCTCCGGCAGCTCGGAGCGGACCTGCTGCAAGCGTGCGGTGACCTCGGCTAGTGCCGCCGTGCTGCTGTGGTTCAGCTTGAGACGGATCGTGACGGTGCTCTGCCCGGCGCGGCTCGTTGACTCGATGTAATCCACGCCGCTGATCTGGGCCACCACTCGCTCGATCGGCGTGGTCAGGAAGCCGCGCACGCTTTCGGCGCTCGCGCCGTAGTAGACCGTCGTGATCACCACCGACGAGCTCTCGATCTGCGGATACTGCTGTACGGGCAGGGTCGTCAGGGCCCGCCACCCCACCAGCAGGATCACCAGGTTGACGACCACGGCCAGCACCGGGTGCTTGATGAAGACATCGGTGAACGAGCGCACGGCCGCTTACCTCGTGGCTTCCGCGATGCTGACCAGCACCGCCTCGCGCAGCTTGAACGAGCCCGACGCCGCCACCCGCTCGCCGGCGGCCAGGCCCGTCTCGATGACGGCCTCGTCGCCCAGCATGGGGCCGCTCACCACCGGCCGCATCCGCGCCCGCGGCTTGCCGTCCTTGTCCGGGGCGATCACGAACACGTGATCGCCGCCCGGGCCCTTGCGCAGCGCGCTCACGGGGATGGCCACGGCCGCGCGCGCCGGACCGACGGGCACCCGCACGCGCACCGAAGCGCCGGGGGCCGGCGCGTGGGCGGCGGTGTCGAGCCGGGCCCGCACCGTGGCGTTGCGGGTGGTGGCGTCGACGCGCGAGTCGAGGGCGACGATGCGGGCCGGCCGGGCCGACGACTCGTCGCCGGCGACAATGTCGACGCGCTGGCCCACCCGCAGATGCGCAGCAACCTGCTGGGCCACGGTGAAATCGACGTGCACGGCGTCGTCGACGCCTTGCAGCGTCGTGAGCTGGGTGCCCTCGTTCAGGTACTGCCCGGGGTGCACGTCGGCCAGCCCCACGCGCGCCCGGAACGGGGCGCGGATCGTCTTGCGGGCAATGATGGCCCGCGTGCGCGCGACCTGGGCCAGCGCGACGTCGCGCTCTGCGCGGGCGCGATCCACCTCCAGCTCGGACACCGCGCGGTTCTGTCGCGCCCGCTGCATCCGCTCCAACGTGGTCGCGGCCAGGGCCCCCTGCGCCTCCTGGGCCGCCAGCTCCGCTTCCTCGACGGACACATCCAGCGCCACCAGCACGGCACCCGCTTCCACGATCTGACCGGGCGAGAACAGCACCCGGCGCACGGTCCCCGGCACTTCGTTGCGCAGGGTGATCGAGCGCAGAGCCAGCACCGTCCCGATCGACGTCGTCGTCGGGCGGTGCTCGATCGGCTTGGCCACGGCGACCGTCACCGATTCCATCGGTTCGGGCTGGTGGGCCGCCGCCGCATTGGCCTCCTGCATGGCGGCGTATTTCCACGCGGCGAGGCTACCGCCGATGGCGATCACCATCGCGAGCAACAACACGGATCCGATCAACCTACGACTCATGAACGGCGTCCTTTCCCTGCGCAATCGAGCCGCTGGCTTCTGATGACTACAGATGTCGGCGCGATCCGGATGGATTCAGGGCCTCGGGCGCGGGCTACTGACGAGGACTGCCTGTCACGAATCGGGCGTCACGATCATCCGGGAAGCGAGCGGAGTGCAAAGCCAAGACCAAGGAGCCCCGGCTTTGAACGACGAACACATCGCGCGCGCCGGCAACTTCGTGCGGGCATTGCGCCCGACGCGGGACGGGGCGTCCGGGTATCAGGCCCGACCAGCAGCCTTGGCCGCCGCGCGCTTCGTCAGCTCCTCCATCGAGAGATCGGTCTGGTGCGTGGCCACGTGCCAGACATGGCCGAAGGGATCCTCCAGGCTGCCCATCCGGTCGCCGTAGAACTGGTCGGCCACCGGCCTCAGGACTTTCGCGCCGACGGACACGGCCTGCTTGACCACGGCGTCCACGTCCTCCACGTATAGGTGAATGTGGACGGCGGAACCGCCGAACGACTTCGGGCTCCGGAAATTCATGTCCGGGTACTCGTCGGCCAGCATGATGCGGGAGCCTCCGATCTCGATCTCGGCGTGGCCGATGGTCCCGTTCGGCCCGGGCATGCGCATCACTTCCTTCGCCCCGAAGGCCTTCCGGTAGAAGTCGATGGCGCCGGCCGCCCCGGCGACGCTCAAGTAGGGCGTCACCGCATGGTACCCGTCGGGGATCGGCTTTACCTTGCCAGTCATGGCCGGCTCCCCGTCTCGGGCACGGTCATCACTTCCAGCAGGTGCCCGTTGGGATCCTCGAAGTAGAACCCCCGCCCGCCCCGGCGTCTGTTGATCCGGCCGTCGGTGTGGCTGTACGGGCCGCTGCCGTAGGCGAGGCCCCTGGCTTTCACCCGGCCGAAGATCGCGTCGAACTCCTCGTCGCTGACGTGGAAGGCATAGTGATGGCTCTCCTGGACGTCGGGCTCGTCGGCGAAGTCCAACGTGAGGCTTTCGTTGACCTGGACCTGCGCGAAGTGCCCCGGTCTGACCTCGAGGCCGAAGATCCCGGCGAAGAACTCGGCCGAGGCCATCTTGTCTTTGGCCGGCACGATCGTATGATCCAACCGAACCGTCATGGCGCACCTCCAGAACTGCCGAAAGTGTACTCCGGGGACGCAATCGCCGCCTTCACATCGAGGAGCCGGCGGTGTTTCAGTTAGTGATGCCCGCCACTGACCGTAGGGGTGCCCGGGCGCGCCTACTGGGCCGGCTCGACCGGGCCTGGACCGATTTCCGGGAATCCTATGCCGGCCTGCCGGAGGCGTCGCTGATGGAGCCGGGCGTGACCGGGGACTGGTCCGTGAAGGACGTCCTCGCGCATGTGATGACCTGGGAGGCGGAGGCGCTCAAGCACCTGCCCGTCGTCCTCGCGGGCGGCCGGCCGCCTCGCTACGCGCGATACGGCGGCATCGACGCGTTCAACGCCGAACAGACACGGGAGAATCGGCGCCTCTCATTGCCCGAGGTGCTGAGGCAACTCGACGACACGCACGCCCGCCTCGTCGAGCTGATCCGGCGCACGCCGGAGGCCCACGTCGCGCACCACACGCGCTTTCGCCGCCGCCTGCGCCTGGACACGTATGGTCACTACCCGGAGCACGCCGCCGCCATCCGCGCGTGGCGGCGGGTGAAGGGCCCGCGCCCGGCCACGCTCAATAGGCGGTCAGGCCGCCGTCGACGAGCAACGTCTGCCCGGTGATGTATGCCGCGCGAGGGCTGGCCAGGTAACAGACCGCCGCCGCCATCTCGTCGGCCGTGCCGAAGCGCCTGAGCGGCACCCGGTTGATCATGAGCTCCCGGCGCTGGGGGTCGGCGGCGTAGACCGCGGCCCGGGACGGCGTCTCCACCGTTCCCGGCGCCACCGCGTTGACCCGGATGCCGTGCCGCGCCCATTCGATGGCCAGCATGCGGGTCATCTGGATGATCCCGGCCTTGGCGATGCCGTAGGTGGAACGGTCGGCGATGCCGACCACGCCGTGGGTCGAGGCGATGCTGGTGATGCTGCCCGGCCGCCCGCTGCCGATCAGGTGACGACCCATCTGCTGGCTGAGGAAGAACGTCCCGCGCAGATTCACCCCGAGCACGTCGTCCCACTCGCTCTCGCTGACCTCGACCGCTGGTCGGGTCAGGGGAACCCCGGCATTGTTGACCAGGGCGTCGAGACCGCCGAAGGCGGTAAGTACCTCGCCCATGGCGTGCTGGATGCTGGATAGCGAGCGCAGGTCGAGGGCGACCGGGACCGCCCGCCCGCCCGCTTCGGTGATCGCCTTCACCGTGACCGTGAGGTCGTCCGGGCGCAGCTCGGAGACGGCCACGTCGAACCCATCGCGGGCCAGGGCCACCGCGGTGGCGGCTCCGATCCCGTACGAGGCGCCGCTGACGAAGGCCCGCGGCCGGGACGGCGAGCCCGGCGCCGCCATCAACGCTGAACGCTGAGGGCCCGGCCCCCGGTCAATTCCAGATAGGTGTACCACCAGCCTTCCCAGATGCGCACCTGCACGGACGTGTCGCCTTTCTCGAAGATCTGCGCCGTGGCGCCGGAGGCCGCCGTGGTGCCGACGTGACGCCAGCCGTTCGACTCCATCATCGCGCGCATCACGGTGGCCAGGCTGGTCGGCTCCAGGCGCCCCCGATAGATGACCTTGGCCGCCTTCACGGACGGCGACTCGATGACGGTGGACATGCTTGGCCGGTACTCGAGGCCACGCGGCACCGGGATGTCCTCGAACTCGCTACGCGCCTGGGGCATGGTTCCGCAACCGGCCAGCAACGCCGTGAGAATAAGCACGGGCAAAGGCTTTCGCATGGCGGCCATGCTATCGCACCGGCCCCGGCGCGGTCCAGGGCCCTTGACGTCGCGCCCACGTGCTGACGTAGTATTCCCGCCCATGTTGCAGACCCGCGTGACCCGGCTGCTCGGCATCGAACACCCGATCGCCTGCGGCGGCATGGCCGGACACACCAGTCCGGAGCTTGCCGCCGCCGTCTCGAACGGCGGCGGGCTGGGCATCCACGGCTGCAGCTTCCTGTCGCCCGAGCAGATCCGCCGCGACGCCGCCCGCATCCGCGAGCTGACCGAGCGGCCCTTCGGGCTCAACCTGCTCCTCTGCTTCGCCACCGACGAGCAGATCGGCGCCATCCTCGAGGCCCGACCCCCCGTCCTGTCGACCGCCTGGGGCGACCCGGCGATCACCACGGCCCGGGCCGCCGGGATCATCACGATCCATCAGGTCCATCGGGTCGACGAGGCTCGGCAGGCGGCGGGCGCCGGCGTCCAGGCCATCGTGGCCCAGGGCATGGAAGGCGGTGGTCACGTCTGGCACACGGCCACGCTGCCGCTGGTGCCCCAGGTCGCCGATGCGGTCCCCGATGTCCCGTTACTGGCCGCCGGCGGGATCGCGGACGGGCGGGGCGTCGCCGCGGCGATGATGCTGGGGGCCGACGGCGTGCTCATGGGCACGCGCTTCCTGGCCACCGACGAAGCGCCGATCCACGCCAACTACAAGAAGGCGATCCTGGAGGCCGACGACGCGGCGACGATCTTCACCGAGGTCGGGGACATCGCCCGGCAGCGGCAGTGGCCCGGCGCGATCGGCCGCGCGATCCGCAATCCGCTGATCGACCGGTGGCACGGGCGCGAGGAGGAGCTGCGGGCCACGGGTGGTGCCGTCGGCAAGGTCTTCGAAGACGCCAAGCGCGAGGGCCGTCGCGACGAGGCGCTCATGTTCGCCGGACAGGTGGCGGGGCTCATCCAGGACATCCGGCCCGCCGGCCGGGTCGTGCGAGACATCGTCGCCGAAGCCGAGGCGGTGTTGCGGGGTCGCCCGGCCAGGCTCCTCGCCTAGCCCCCCGGCCCCGGCGCCCGAACACCGGTTCCACGATGACCTTGCGCAAGCGGTAGCGACTGCGATGGCGCGCGCGCTTCAGCTCCTAGTCGGCTTGCTCGGCGGACTCAGGGGGTGACGGAGACTCCCCGAAATCGGGAGACTCTCCGAGAGCGCGTGGATGCAGGACGTCGATCGCCCAGCCGACATCCAGGCGCTCCCCCAGCCAGCCGGGGTAAGAAGTCCTTGGATGGATGTTCAGCCCCTGCGCAGCGTGGCCTGAGCGAAGCGCGTGCGCCGGGTCGGTCGGCACTGCGGCCGCCGGTGGAACTTCGGGAAGGAGCCGGCCGTCCGGCCACCGGAACCGAAGGGAGCCGTCGGGCTGCCGATCGACCTGAAAGCCTTCTTCGTGGACCGCTCCGTGTCTCACGCCAGGGGTGCACCGCACTCGAGGACGGACTGGCCGGGCGCATCGGCGTCCGCCAGGACTGCGGCGTCGACATGGACGACGACCTGGTAGCGCTCGCCCGGGTCCCCTGGATCGAGCCCGTGGTGCAGGGTTCAGATACACCCGTCAAGACCCAAAGCTCCTGCGACTTGGACGGTACTACTAGCCACCCGGCTCGGACCGCTAGAGGCTCTCGAGCAGGGGAACTTCCAGCTCGTCCAGCACCCGCTGATAGCTCTCCCGCAGCCGGACGTCGTCGACCAACTCCCCCCGGGCGCGGCTCCGCGCGCACGCCTCGATCAAGCGCGCCCGCACGAACTGTCGCGGCGACGGCGCCAGGCCCTCCGTCAACCGGTTGATCGCGCTCTGCAGCGCATCGGGCCAGTCGCGGTCATGGGCCAGCCGACTCGGCCCGAAGTCGAACCGCTGGCAGGCAGGCCGGACCGCTCGCCGCAGCTCGAGCGTCGCCGCCTCGTCGGTGTGCCCGTCCACGATGGCGACACCGTAGTGCTGGCGGGCCTGCTCCGGGGAGACCAGGCCGTCGAGCACGTCGGCCAACACTAAAGCCGGGTCGCGGGCGAATGGATCGCCGAAGCCGCCGCCGCCCGCCGTCTCGACGGCCAGCGTCGAGCGGGGCGGCAGGCGTAGGACGTCGATCTTCCCGAGCTCAGTACACGAGCCGTCGCCGGCCACCAGCGTCGTGCGGCCGTTGGCGCCGGGCCGCCCACCTTCCCGGCCCCACGGCTGGAAGACGTAGCGCTCCATGCCCCGCGAGGTGAGCACCGCTTCCGGCGGCAGGACCGTCAAGACGTACGTGAGCCCCAGGCCTCCGCGGAACCTGCCGGCGCCGCCGGAATCGGGGCGTAGCCCGTAGCGCTCGACGATCAGCGGCATGTCGGACTCCAGAACCTCGGTCGGGATGTTGCGGTAGAACCCGGTGTTGAAATCCACGCCGTCGGTGCCGTCCATCGCGGGCCGCCCGCCCGAGCCGCCGACGAGGGGCTGCACGATGCTGACCCGCGAGCGGCCGGTCGAGAAGTCGGGCACGGCCACGAAGAGAATGGAGCCCTGCCCGCAGCCAGCCGCGGGAATCCGGTCGGGAATGGCCTGGGCCAGGGCGCCCATGATCACCTCGGCCACGCGGAAGAACGTCGCCTGCCGGGCGCCGCAGGGAGCGCCGGGCTCGGGGTTCAGCAGGCTGCCCGGCGACGCCACCAGCCGCACGGGTCGCACGAGGCCGGAGTTGTAGGTGATGTCGGGACTCACCGAGCGCAGGAAGTTCACGACGCCGATCACGATCAGATAGTGGCCATCCTGGCTGTAGGTCGGGATGTTGAGGGCCGCCCGCACCTGGGGATCGGTCTGGGAGAAGTCGAGCGTCAGCGCGCCGTCCCGCGCGACCAGCTCGAGCTTGATCCGCACCGGGCGGCCCCCGGGCACCACGTCGCCCTCCAGGTAGTCGGCGAAGCCGTACGTCCCGTCCGGGATGGTGCGGAACACCTGCCGGGCCTGCAGCTCGGCGTAGTCCAGCACGCCGGCCATGCCCGCGCGGACATTGTCCAGCCCCTCCTTGTCGATGAGGTCGAGCACGCGCCGGGCCGCCGTGTCGACCGCGCTCAGCAGGGCGCAGAGGTCGCCGCGGTTCTGGCGGGGGCTGCGGGAGTTGGCGGCCATGAGGGCCAGCAGCGCTTCGTTGAGCTCGCCCTGGGCGACCAGCCGGGTGGGCGGAATGATCAGGCCTTCCTGCAGCTGCTCACCGGCCGAGGGCTGCACGCTGCCCGGGGCCAGCCCGCCCACGTCGGTGAGGTGGACGAAGGCCACCGCATAGCACACCAGCTCGCCGCGATGGAACACGGGCCGCCACACGAAGTGATCGGGCAGATGCGTGACGAGGCCCCGGGTGGCCTCCGGATCGTTGCTGATGTAGACGTCGCCCTCGCGCGGTGGCCCCGAGGCCTGCAACGCCGCGCGCAGGGGCAGGCCCACGGCCAGCCAGATCCCCAGCCGTCGCGACGCCGCGAAGGCCTCACCGTCCGGGGTGGCCAGCGTGACCACGAAGTCCTGCGTCTCCTTGATGAACACCGTGTGGGCCGCGCGCATGATCATCTGGCCGGCTTCATCGACGATCCCCTGGAACAGGTTCTTGTAGACCTCGAGCATGACGGGCTCGAGCGCCGGCGTCATCGCTTCTCCCCCACGATGTTGAGCCAGGAATCGACCGTGATGCGAAAGCCGGGCGGGACGACCACCGTCGTGTCGTACTGGACGATGATCGCGGGGCCGGCCAGCGACGCGCCGGGCGTGAGCTCGCGGCGGCGGTGAACGCTGGCCGTGAGCTCGCGGCCATCGAGCATGATGGCACGCCGACGATCCGGAGGCGTCAGGCGGCCCTCGGCGCCGTCGGCGTGCGGCGCCAGCCGGTCGGGCCGGGCCACCGCCCCCACCGCCTGCACCCTGAGATTGATCACCTCCACCGCGCCGCTGTCATCGGCGAAGCCGTAGACGGCGTGGTGGCGGGCCCGAAGCAGCTCCGGCAGCTCCTGCAGGCCGGCCCGGCCCCCCTGACGGAGCGTCACCGTGAGCTCGAACGATTGGCCCTGGTAGCGCGCGTCGGCCGACCGGACGAGCTGACGATCGCGCGCCGCCACGCCCTCCTCCTCGAGCCAGGCTCCCGCCGCGCGCTCGAGCTCGTCCAGCACCGAGGTCAGGCGCTCGAGGGAGGGCTCGTCCAAATGGGCGTAGACAGTCCTCACGTAATCGGCTCGCAGGTCGGCGACCAGGCACCCCAGAGCGCACAGCGTCCCGGGACTGGGCGGCACGATGACCGTGTCGATCCCGACCTCCCGGGCGAGCAGGAACGCGTGCGTGGGGCCGGCCCCGCCGTACGCGAGCAAAGCGAATTCCCGGTGATCGACGCCGTGCTGGGCCATGAGGGGCAGGAACTCGGCGTACATGTTGGCCGTGGCCACGCGCAGGATGCCGGCCGCGACCTGCGCCGGCCCGAGCCCCAGACGCTGGCCGAGATCGGCGAGGGCGCGCTCGGCGAGCTCGCGCGACAGGGGCAGCCGGCCGCCCAGGAAGCCCTCCGGATCGATGAGTCCGCTGAGGACGTAGGCGTCGGTGACAGTGGCCTCCTTGCCGCCTCGCCCGTAGCAGGCCGGGCCGGGGTCGGCGCCCGCGCTGTGCGGGCCGACCTTCAGTACGCCGGCGCCGTCGGCCCAGGCGATGGAGCCGCCGCCGGCGCCGATGGAGGTCACGTCGACGGCGGGAACGATGAGCGGGAAATCCCCGACATGGCTCTCGGTGGAATAGCCCACGGCACCGTCGACGATCGAGATGTCGGCGCTGGTCCCGCCCATGTCCAGCGCGATCAGCTTGCGCCGCCCGGTGAGCCGGCCGAGGTGGGCGGCCGCGATCACGCCGGCGGCGGGGCCGCTCAGCACGGTCTCGATGGGCGCCCGGGCCGCCTGGCGGGCGGTCGTGACGCCGCCGTTGGACTTCGTGCTCAGCAGGGGGCAGACCAGGCCCAGCGCGGTGAGCTCGCGCTGCAGGCCGGCGAAGTAGTCGCGCAGGCGCGGGCCGATGTGCGCGTTCATCACCGTGACCAGGGCCCGCTCGTACTCGCGCTGCTGGGGCCAGACCTCCGAGGACGTACACACGTAGAGGTCGGAGAAGGCGCGACGGACGGCCGCCGCGGCTTGCTCCTCGTGCGCGGGGTTGCGGTAGGCGTGCAGGAAGCAGATCGCCAGCGCCTCGACGCCTGCTGCCCGCAGCTCGGCGGCGGCCTGCACCGCCTGCTCGACGTCCAGCGGCCGGTAGATCCGTCCGTTGGTGAGGATGCGCTCCCTGACCTCCCGCACGTGGCGACGAGGCACCAGCGGGCGCGGGCGCTCGGCATAGAAGCTGGGCGCGCCGGGCAGGCGCAGCCGGCGGATCTCCAGCACGTCCCGGAAGCCCTCGGTCACCAGCAGCCCCGTCGGCGCGCCGGAGCGCTGGATGAGCGTGTTGAGGCCGAGCGTGCTGCCGTGCACGAACGAGGCGACGTCTCCCGGGGCCACGCCCTCGCGCGCCAGCAACTCACGCAGGCCCTCGAGGATCGCCCGCTCGGGCTCAGCCGGCCGCGACGGTGTCTTGGCGCCGACGAACGCGCCGGTCGTCTCGTCCATCAGGACGAGATCCGTGAAGGTGCCCCCGACGTCAGCCCCGACCCGGTAGCGGCGCGGCGCTGTAGCCTCTCTGGTGGAAGTAGTTGGCGTTGTAGAACTCCAGCACCAGATCCCGGTAGACCGCGGGCGCGTAGCGTGGCGGGTTGTCGGCGCTCACGCAGGTCGGCAGACACGCGATCACCGAGGCCGGGTTGGGGCTATAGAAGAAGGCGACGGAGTAGCGGTCGGTCCCCGAGTCGTTGACCACGCCGTGAGGTGTGGACAGGAACCGGTCATTCGACCACCGCCGGGTGACGTTGCCCAGGTTCACGAGGAACGTCCCCGGGATCACCGGCGGAGCCAGCCACTCGCCGCCGGGTAGCCGCACGGCCAACCCGGGCCCGCCTTCCCGGGCCAGGATGGTGATGAACGAGTTGTCGGTATGGGGGCCCTGGCCGAACCGCTCGTCGTCGTCCGTCTCCTGAGGCGGGTAGTGCAGGAACCGTAGATTGATGTGCGCCTCGTCGGCGAAGAACGGAGCGAAGTAATCGGCCGGCATGTCGAGCGACCGGGCGAGCGCCGGCAGCATCCGCTCCCCCAGCGCCTCCAGCGCCTTGAAGTACCGGACCATCGCCGCCCGCATCCCCTCGTGACCCCGCGGCCACTGGTTGCGGCCTCGCAGCGGGGTGCCGGCCCGGACGTCCGGGTGGTCCGGCCCCCGGTCGTGGCTGATGAAGAAGCTCTCGTTGTAGTTCGGCCGCGTGGCCTTGTGCACCGTGGAGTGGCGTTGCATGCTCTGATTCACCGGCAGATAGCCGATGTTGTTCTCGTTGAGCGTGAGCCGCATCTTCTCGTCCAGAGGCAGGGCGTGGAACTCGCGGCTGGCACGGAAGGCGGCCTCGACGACCGTGGCGGGCACGCCATGGCCGGCCACGTAGAAGAAGCCGATTCGTTCGCAGGCCTGCCGCAGCTGCGTTGCGGCCGCCTCCAGTCCACCGGAGTGGCCCGAGAACGCGGGCTCGAAGTCGATGACCGGGATCGCCTTCGTCACCTCGTCGAGGTTCCGGGCCGCCTGGGCCTTGAAGATGTTCATGCCCGGAGCATCGGCGGTTCGCCATGCCCTGTCAAGCGCGGCACCCCCCCGCCCGGCCGTCGCACCAGTCCTCGATCGCCCGCCGCATCTCGACCGGGCTCTCGGTGGGGATCCAGTGGCGCGCCTGGAGCATCCTCACCTGCCCTCGGGGAAGCTGGGCCAGCAGCCGGGCCGTGAGCGCAGGATCGCCGAACTTTCCACCGGTCGAGAGCAGGGCCAGCCCAGGCGGGCCGATGGCGCGGAGATCGGGCAACGGCGCCGTCACCGCGAGCAAGCCGGCCAGGTACACCGCCGTGGGGGTGTACTTCAGATCCTCGCGCACGGAGCTGAAGCGCGCCTCCGGGAATGCCTCGGGGCCGGCCGCGGCCACGGCCACGCGGGCCTCGCGATCGAGCTGCTCGAGGTCGAGCGCGGGGAGCTGCCGCCGGTACAGCCCCAGCCGGTTGCCGGCACGCACCAGCGCCGCCAGCGCCCCCGCGGCCGGCCGCAGTCGCGCCGCGACACGCAACAGGCCCGTCAGCGCCTGGCGGAACATCGGCTCGATGAGCACGAGGCCCCGAGTGGCCGCCGGTGAGCGGGCCGCGAAGTGCAGGGCGACGTTGGCGCCCAGACAGTGCCCGATGACCACGGCGGGCGGCGCCTGCTCCGCGGTGAGGATCTCTTCGAGATCCCGGCACCACACGGTCAGTCCGACCGGGCCCCGGTACAACGAGGCCCCGAAGCCGCGCAGGTCGAGGCGCAGGAGGTCCCAGGTCTCGCGGAGCCGGGTGGTCCTCACGAACTCGGACCAGCGGGTGAGGTTGCTGGCCAGGCCGTGGACCAGCACGACGATCCGGCGCGGCGGTCCGGGCCGCCAGAGGCGGTAGGCCAGCCTCGCGCCGTCGGAGGTGACGAAGGTGCGCAAGTGGCCCTCCGGCCGGAGCTGCTCCGTCAGCGGACTACGACCGTGTCGGGGAGTCCCGTGAAATCGGTGTCGCCGGTGACGAGGGTCGCGCCGAAACGGCGGGCGGTCGCGTACACCAGCGAGTCGGCCATGGCCAGACCGTGGGCGAGCGACAGGTCGGCGGCCTCCAGCGCGAGGGGCTCGTCCACCGGCGCGATGGTCGCCCGTCTGAGCACCGAGACGGCTTCCACCGCCCGCTCTTCGCTCAGGTCACGACGGATCACCTTGTACACCTCGTAGACCGCGATCACGGAGACCAGCAGCGAGTCGCGCCCCTCGATGTACCTGGCGAAGCGGTCCGCCCGGGGCCGGCCGGCCAGATACTCGATCCAGCCGCTCGAGTCGACCAGGATCAGAGCCGGTCCTTCTTCTCGCGCAGGCCCTTGACGCTCACTCCCCGGGCGATGCCGCGGTACGCCCGCAGTGGGCGCTCCGGCACCAGGAAAATGACTCCCCCCTTGTCGAGGACCGTGATCCGCATCCCGGGCCGGAGGCGAAGACGCTCCCGCGCCCCCCGCGGCAAGACGAGCTGAAACTTGGTCGACAGGGTGACGGACTCCATTGGCTTACGGTGATCCTATCGATCGCAGTTTTGTAAGTCAAGGCACCGTCTCGCACGACGATCGCAGCGTCCTGTATACTCGCAGCGGCAGCGACGCCGGACCGACCAATCATTGCTACAGGAGGATCCGATGGCGATCAAAGTGGGCGACCGACTCCCCGATGGAACCCTGACGGAGCTGATCGACACGGAGCGGCCAGGCTGCACCATCGGCCCCAACAACTTCTCGGTGAGCGAGCAGGCCAAGGGCAAGCGCATCGCTATCCTGGCCGTGCCCGGGGCCTTCACGCCGACGTGCTCGGCCAAGCACCTGCCCAGCTACGTGCAGAACGCCGACACGCTCAAGACCAAGGGCGTGGACGAGATCTGGTGCATCGCCGTGAACGATGCCTTCGTGATGGGGGCCTGGGGCAAGGACCAGAAGGCCGGCGGCAAGGTGCGGATGATGGCCGACGGCAGCGCCACCTACACCAGGGCCCTCGGCCTGGACATGGATCTGACCCCCCGCGGCCTGGGCGTGCGCTCGCAGCGCTACTCCATGCTCGTGGAGGACGGCGTCGTCAAAGCGCTCAACGTGGAGCAGCCGGGCAAGTACGAGGTGAGCAGCGCCGAGGCCCTGTTGCAGAAGCTCTGAGCCCAGCCGCGTACATGCCGGCCATCAAGGAAGGCGGCAAGGCGCCGAGCTTCACCCTCGAGGACGGCGCGGGCCAGCGCGTGAGCCTCGGCGACTTCAAGGGCCAGGACGTCGTGGTGTACTTCTATCCTCGAGACGACACGCCCGGCTGCACCAAGGAGGCCTGCGGATTCCGCGACCTCTGGAAGGACTTGCAGCGTGCGGGCGTCGTCGTCCTCGGGGTCTCCGCCGACTCGCCGGCATCGCACGAGAAGTTCGCGAGCAAGTACAAGCTGCCCTTCCGTCTCCTGTCCGATCCCGAGCGCAAGGTGATGCAGGCCTGGGGCGCCTACGGCGACAAAGTGATGTACGGCAAGAAAACCAAGGGGGTGATCCGCTCCACGGTGTGGATCGGCCCGGACGGCGTGGTCCGCAAGCACTGGGCGCGCGTCAGGGACGCGGCCACCCATCCCGCGGAGGTGCTCGAAGCGATCCGCGGACGATCGGGGTGAGTCAGCGTCCCTTGCGTGGATGACGACGACCGCGGGGCTGACCTTGCGGAAGACCTGCCCGACGCTCTGGGCCTCCACGGGCCGGGCCGGTCCCACGAAAACGAGGCCCAGCAAGGGTCGCCAGGCGATCGTCGACCTGCACGGCCGGGTTTCCAGATGCCGGGAAAACCGGTGGATCTGGGAGCTCCTCGCCGACCGCATGGTATTCATCGGCGCGTACGGCGCCGAGCGTGTGGCCACGCCCCGTCCCCCTCGCCAGCGCGGATCGACACCTGAAGAGGCGATGTACGCCGCCGTTACCGACGCCCACCGGCTGAGCGTGCGCATCCGCCCGACGCCGTGTGTCGACACGATGAGCGGCGATCGTTACGCGTCCACCGTCGAGGTGGGTCTGGACGGCGCCGTCTACCGCGGCTGCGGCGACGTTCTGCAGCCCGGCAGGTAGCGGGAGCCCGACGCGGCGAAGATCAGGGTCCCGGCCGGCGGCACGCGGAATCGACGCGCGCCGCGACGTCGCTCGGGCCGAGCCGCTGGAGAGTAGCCGCGACGCTCGCCGACAGGGAGGGGGCGCGGTGATGCCGGGCGGCAGCGTCCAGCGCTCGCAGCAAGGCGAGGCCGGGCGCGTCGTCCTGCATCGCCGTGAGCAGATGGTCGGAGCCGAGGGCGACGAGATTGGCTCCCCCTGGCCAGACGGCGTCCGCCAGCAGCACCACGCCGTCGTTAGGACCGTGACGGCGCATGATGTTGTAGCTGCCCCAGAGCCGGCGACCAACGGTGCCGGACACGGGCACGGCCACGAGGTTGACGACGGCGATGGAGTCAGGGAGCCGGGCGCCGTCCAGGCGTTCGCGGCTGGGTCCCGTCGTGATCGACGTCAGGCCGGCCAGGTTCCAGCCGGTGAACCAGAGAACCGTACGTGTCAGCCAGGACGCCGGCGGTCGCAGGGCGATGTCGGCGAGCGGTGACCCACCCAGGGCGCCCCCGGCGTTGAGCCAGGCGGCCACACCGGCGCTTTCCTCCGGCGTGAGGAGCCGGGAGAGAGCCAGAGCCACTTCGGCCCCTGATTTGCTGGTGCTCACGAGGATCAGCGGGCGCCCCTCGCGACCGGCGTCCCGCACGGCGGCGGCGACGACTGCGGCGTTGTTCTCGACCGAACCACTCTCGGGGGTCGGGACGAGCTGGTGCGGAATCCCCAGCCGCTCGAGCAACCGGCGCTGACGCGCGAAGTCGGCTCCGACCTCGGGGTGGCTGCGGTAGAGCCAGGCCGGCGCGAAGAGCACCGTGTACGGAAAGCCTTCTGCCCGGCGGAGGATCTCTTCGGAGCAGTCCGCGCCGTCGCGCAGAGCCTGATCGAAGACGGCCTGCACGGCACGGCTCGTCTCGTCGTTGCCGAGGACCCCGGCGAATGCGAGGGCGGCGAAGTCGACGGACACGTGCTGCGCGAGCTCACGGAGCTGCACCCGGTCGGGGAGCCGACGGCGCTCCGGGTTCGGGCTGGAGCTCAGATGACTGACGAGGTCCGTGCTGAGCAGGCCCGGCGCCAGGGCGGCCAGGTGCGGACGGGGCGATCGCTGCGCCAGAAGATCCACGAGCAGGCGCCGTGCCGGCTCGGAATCCACCAGCCCGGCGAGGTGCTCTCCCGACGGGTCGCCGGCAACCAGCTCCAGCCGGCCGTGGCCGGCGCAGCCGAGCGCCAGCAACATCGCCACGACGAGGAGTGCCGCGCTCCACGGGCTGAGCGCCGCCCGGCGGGAGCACAACGCGCTCATCGCGTCATGATAGCAAGAAGCAGCAGGGGACAGGATTGCCGCGGACGTCAGCGCGCCGCGGCACGCCCGAAGGCAACGATCAGTGGATGGGGCCGGGCCGGGGTCGACCGCAACTGGGGCAGGAACAGCGTGGCCAGAAAGAAGGGATGATCGGGCAGCTCGACGATGCGGAGCTCGCCGTCATCGCCGAAGCCCGAGAGCGTGAGGCCGGCCTCCGTCAACGCCGGATGAACGGCGCGATCGACGCCGTAGTTGCAGCGAAAATCCTCGAGGGCCGTCGCCGATCCCCAGATGGCGGCCGCCCGGGTGCTGGGGACGATCGTGACCCGCTCCGCCTTGCCCACCAGGGAGCAGGCCAGCGGCGTGATTACCAGACGGTTACCGTGAGGATTGGACTCGGCGTGATCGGCGTTCTCGAGCCCGAGAACGTTGCGCGCGAACTCGACGATCGCGTGCTGGAATCCGCCTCAGGTCGCGACCAGCGGCACCCCCCGCTCGCGCGCAAACCGGATCGCGGCGAGCGCGCCCTCCATGCTGCGATAGGGGCTGGCCGGGGCGATGACGAGCCCCGCGTAGCCGGCCAGACGCGCGGCCGGCTCGGGCGGCCGCGCTTGCCCCGTCGGCACCCATTCGAAATGGAGCCCGGCGTGCGTGAGCGCCTGGTTCGTGGCCTGGTGCGTGAGCTCACCGGGATCGAAGTCGCCCACGACCCCGATCGCATCGCCTCGCATGCTCATCGTCATCCTGACCGTGACGGTCGGCACAGCGTAGTCACGGGGCGGCGTCCATCGCAAGACGCTGCTGCGTCAGGCTGGCGCGGAGAGCCAGGCCGAATGTGCCATCACGGCAGCGAAAGGACACCTAACCCGTTGATTCCGTGCTTGGTATTGGCATTGCTTCCCCTGCCCCCGGGGCGCACGAACCGGTTGGCCCCAGGGGGCGCTGGCTACCGTGACACAGGCTGTTTCGCTCGTCGTTCCTGCCTTGCTCTTCTCGATCGCCGCCGGGCTCGCCATATCAGGCACGCTGCCCGACTGGCTCGCCGAGGCCGTGGAAGTGGCGCCGCTGGCGGTGTTCGGGGGCGCCGCGTCCGTCGGCATCTTGCTACGCCGCGGTCGACTCGTCCTGGGCATCGTCACGCTCGTCCTCGCCGATCTCGCGCTCGCCCATCTGGGCAGTCGCCCCGTGTTCAACGCGGTCGGGCTGCTCCTCCCCCTGAACCTGGCGGTCATCGTCTGGCTCCGCGAGGCGGCGATCGTCACAGCCCAGGGTGGCTTGCGGCTGGCTGCGATCCTGGCCCAGGGCGGCATCGTGGCGACCCTGAGGCATCCCGAGCTGGCCACTCTCGCCCGGTCGCTCGAAGAGCCGCTGGTGCCGGTAGACCTGGCCCGCTGGACCGCGCTGCCGCACATCGTGCTCGTGGCGTTCCTCGTCGGCCTGGGCGGGGTCCTGGTGAGGCTCGGGCTGTCCCGTCGCTCGTTCCCGGCCGCCGTCGCCTGGGCGCTCATCGCCTCGTTCCTCGCCCTGGAGGGCGCCGGGGCCGGGCGACCCGCCAACATCTACTTCGTCATCGCCGGGCTGCTCCTCGTCGTCGGCACGTCGATCGACCGGTCGTTCTTCACCTTCGTCGACGACGCCACGGGTCTTCCCGGACGGCTGGCCCTCAACGAAACGCTCCGGCGGCTGCGCCGGCGCTCCCTGCTGCCCGGACGGTACGCGCTGGCCTGCGTGGAGATCGACGAGTTCAGGAACTTTCGCGCCGAGCACGGCCCCGATGCGGCTCGCCGCGTGCTACGGCGCATCGCCGACGCGCTCAGGCGTGTGGGGGGCGGGGGGCGTGTCTTCTACTGTGAGGGCAGCACGTTCGCCATCGTCTTCCGGCGCACGTCAGCCAAAGCGGCTGCCCGTCACCTCGAGGTCGTCCGGGGCGCCATCGAGGTCGCGACCATCGACGTGCGGGTGCCGGAGCGCCCGCGCCCGGGCACGCGCCCCGCGCGCGCCGGCGCCGTCGACTGGACGGTGGCGGTGACGATCAGCGGCGGCGTCGCCCAGCCTCAGACGCGCCGCGACGATCCCCACGAGGTCCTGCGCGCCGCCGGTCGTGCGCTGGACCGCAGCAAGCAGGCCGGCCTGAACCGCATCCTGGTGGCCACTTCGGAGCCTGTCCCCGCAAGCGTCGGCGAGCCCCGCCCTCAGGGCCAGACCTGGACGTAAGCCGCGCGCTGCCGACCCCCTTGAACGGGACGGTCAGCAGCCGTCAAGGAAGCGCGGGCATGCGGAAGTCGCGAATCTGCTTGTCAGGCGCGTCCAGGCAGCGCTGACCGCACGCCTGGTGGCGGGGCCAGAAGGTGCACTCGGTCACTCGCCGGAGCGAGCGGCACCCGAGCGCCTCGGCCAGACCGGCGCGCCGGATCAGCACGCCGGCGCTCAGGCCGAGCTGCGGACACCGCACGAGCTTGTGACGCCGGAAATGCTGGCGGGCAGCGAGACCCACGGGAACCATGACATAACACACGGCCAGGAGCAGGAGACTCGCCAGGACCAGCGCGCTGTTCATGTGTCCTCCCTCGAGGAGACGATGAGGCCCGGGGCGGGAGCCATCCGCCGGCCGGGCCTCTCAGCGCAGGGCGTTGGGCCCTGCGCGTCCCGGCGTCCGCCGGGACCCTAGGTCTGCAGCAGCGTGTTCGCGGCGACCTCCGGCATCACGCGGGGCCGCCGCCTGCCCTATCGGGTGGAGTCATTCTCACCTCCCGTCTCATGCCTTCGACTTTCGCCATCAGTGAACCGCGGTCGCGATGCGGGCACAATAAGCCTGGCGGATCAATTCTCTGGGCCTGGAGGAACATCCATGATGCTTCGGCGCTTCATCCTCGTCGCGCTGGTGGGGGCGGTCGTCGCGGTGCCGCTGGCGACACCGGAGGCCCAGCCGGTCGATCGACGGCAGCGGATCGTGGTGCCGCCGGCCGCGCGGGAGCGCGTGCTCGCCGAGATGCGGGCCATGCTGGAGTCCGTCAACGGCGTCCTGCGCGCGCTCGCCACCGGTGACCTCGCCGCCGGCGAGAAGGCCGCCCGGGCATCGGGCCTCGCCACGGCGGCCGACGTCGAGCCGGAGGTCAAGCGCGCCCTGCCGCCGCAGTTCCTGAGCCTGGGGATGCAAACCCACCGGGGCTTCGACCGCGTCGCCGAGGAGCTGCGCGCCGGCGCCGCCCGCGAGGCCATCGTGGCCAGCCTGGCCGAGGTCACGTCGCTGTGCGTGGCCTGCCACGCGGCGTATCGTCTTGACGAGGCGCGCTGACGAGCGCGGCGACCAGGTTGGCGGCGACAGCGGCGATCGCCAGCCAGACCAGCGGGCCCGACAGCGCGACGGCCGGAGCCACCGCCGTCCATCCGAGGCGGACGAGCACCTCGGCGCTGCGCAGGATGACGGCCCCCAGCAGTAGCCAGAACGTGAGCGTGCGGGCCGCGGGCCACGGCAGCGGCCGGCCCTCCAGGACCGGGATGAGGCGGTAGGTCATGGCGACGACGATGGCCGTCAGCACGCCGACCGTCAGGAGGTGGCGCACGGCGTCGGCCATCAGGTGATCCGGCTGGCCGCCCGCGGTGAGCGCCAGGCCCAACGCCGCGCCCGCGAGCCCTGCCACCGCAGAGCCGGCCGCGAGTCGGAACAGCCGGGCCTCGGCCGGGCCCCGCGACAGCATCGGCAGCGAGGGCCCCGGGCGACGAAACGTCCGGCCCGTGGCCATGACGGCGACGATCGTGCCCAGCGCGATGAGATCCCCGGTTCGGGCCACGGTCTGTCCCCACGCCGGCGGCGCCATCTCCCCCGCCGCGACGAGCCCGGCGGCGCCGGCGAGGAGCAGCGGGACGGCCCGCACGAGCGCGAGCGGGATGCGCCAGTCGGCGACGAACATCGGTCCCGCGCGCAACAGGACGCCGAGCACCCAGCCGACGACCCCGCCGACAAGCCCCATCGCCGGCACCGCGCGCAATCCGCTCACCGTGGGAACGCCCAGCCCGCCGACCAGGGCATGG